>JAGWJK010000258.1 GCA_028865845.1 Rhizobiaceae bacterium | reverse complement strand
TGGGCGACCGGGTCGAAGGTTCCCGGCTCGCGTTCGTCCAGCACCATTTCGGTGATTAGTTTCTCGATGGCCACGAGCGCCTGCAGATCGACGGCGTCGGTCAATTCGACGTCGTAGCCGGTATCATCGAAGACCTTGCGGCGCACGGGGTCCAGCAGCAGTTCGTAGGCTTTCTGCAAGCGCCCGAAAGCCTCGACGTCGCCGCCGGAATCCGGATGGGCCGTCTTGGCCTTCTTGCGATAGGCCGCCTTGATCTGCTCTTCGCTCGCATCGCGTCCGATGCCGAGTATCTCGTATGGATCGGTCACTCCAACTCCTGCTGCCGCCTGGTTCCGTGCCAAATCCGCGAGCCCTTATGCTGCCGCCTCAACCGGCCGGCATGATATCGCCTCTTGCGAAGGTTCGCACCCGCGTCGATCTCTTTTCTACCATCACCGCGGCAGAGTTTGGACAAAAACAGTGGTGAGGTCTGTCGAAATGTCTTTTCCGTGGATAGCCAGCGCTCCCTAAGAAAATTTTTATTTCCGGGCAAGTTTCCCGCAATCGAAAAACTATGCCGCTCCTTTTACGCTGATCGTCGCTGTCATCGGTTTTGACACTGGCAGCCAGCAGAAAGGAACAAAGCGATGTACGCACGCTATGGCATTCGATATCCCGCGAACCACGTCGACCGGCGCCGGAATTCCGAGATACAGCAGAATAATGCAACGCGGGTGGAGACGGTTGCACATCGCTCCCACGATCTCGGCATTTTCCTGAGACTTGCCAGTGTGCTCGCGATCGTCTGCGTCGGTGCGGTCGGCATGCTGCAATTCGTCCAGTGACCCGAGGCTTGCGATATGCATATCGAATTGGACCAGACGTCTCGCGCCACGATCAATCGTTTCGCGATAAAATGCATCGTTGCAACGCTGATCGCTATGCTTTCCGGGCCGAACCATCTTCTATCGGCCGCCTATTGTTTTCAGCTCTATGCGCTGCTGATGGCGGCAGTCGCCGTTTTGACGCGGCAGCGCTATTCGGCCCGTTCGCTCAACCATTGGAGTGAAGTCCTTTGGCTGGCCTTCGTCTCCGCCGGGCTGCAGCTCTATGCGCACGCAATAGCTTGACGCGAGCTCACTTCATTGCGGACGCTCGCCTTTTCTCGGGAATGGCGAGTTCCGCCGTCTCTTCGACGATATCGGACCCACCGCGCCAAGAGCAGAGCGCTGCAAGCAGATAAAGGATCGCCGAGAACGAGAAGGCGTAGAGAAGTCCATGCTTGAACGGCGCTGACATCAGGGCTGGAAAGAAGGACTTGCCGGTCAATGCCGCGACGCTTTCGGGCGGTAGCGACTGCAAAACCGTTGGCGGGATGAGTTCGCCCATCGGGTTGTAGCCGAGGAAAGCGGCAAAAAGGGAAGCGACCGGTGGCGTTGCGGCGACCTGATGAGCGATCTCCGCCGGTACGTGCTCGGCGAGAAGCCCAGCCTCCATCGACTGCGGCAGTTCCTGCGCAAGGCCGACGAGCATCAGGCTGAAGAACAGGCCGATCGACAATACCTGGCCGGCATTCGTCGTCGTTGCGCGCATGCCGGAGGCCTGTCCGCGCTCGCGCTTCGGCACGGAGTTCATGATCTGCGTCGCGTTCGGCGCGACGAACAGGCCGGAGCCTAGGCCGTTGCCGAAAAGCAGCGTTGCAAACAGCAGGTAGGAGAAATCCGAAGGTAGCACCATCAAGGCCACGAAGCTTGCCGCGCCGAGCAGCATACCGCCGATGGCAAAGGGCATACCGCCGATGCGATCCGAAAAATAGCCGGCGATCGGTCCGCCAAGCAGGAAGCCGGCGGTCAGCGGCAGCATGAAGATCGCCGACCACAGCGGCGTCTCCTCGAAGGAATAGCCGTGCAGCGGCAGCCAGATCCCCTGCAGCCAGATAATCAGCATGAATTGCAGGCCGCCGCGGGCGATGGCCGAGGTCAGATTGGCAATATTGCCGTAGGCAAAGGCCGGAATCTGGAAAAGATGGAAATCCAGCATCGGCTTTTCGATGCGCCGTTCCGCCACGATGAAGATCAACAGAGAAAGAATACCGAGGCCGAATAGGATAAGCACTTTCGGGCTCAGCCACGCCATGACCTGATCGCCGTAGGGCTGAATGCCGTAGGTGATTGCGGTCAGGATCAGGATGAGGCCGAGGCCGAAGGTGATGTTGCCGGTCCAGTCGATCTTGTGAGAGACGCGATTGGGAATTTCCCGCAATTTCCAATAGGCCCAGATGGTGCCGATGAGGCCAAAGGGCACGTTTATCCAAAAGACCAGCCGCCAGTTGGTGTCGGCAAGCAGCCCGCCGATCAACAGGCCGACGAATTGTCCCCCGATGGCTGCGACCACGTTGATTCCGAGTGCAAGGCCGCGCTGATGCGGCGGGAAGACATCGGTCAGAATGGCGGTGGAATTGGCCATGATCAGCGCGCCGCCAACACCCTGGATGATGCGCACCGTGATCAGGTAGATCGCGGCGAAATCGCCCTGGCCGGGCAGCAGGCTGAGGGCAACGGACGAGGCCGTGAACACCGCAAAGCCGAGATTGTACATCTTCACGCGGCCGAACTGATCGCCGAGGCGTCCGAAGGCGACGACGAGCACGGCGACCGAGATCATATAGCCGATGATCGCCCAGAGCAGGTAGTTGATGTTGCCGGGATCCAATGCCTTGAGGCCAATGCCGCGGAAGACGGCCGGCAGGCTGATCAATAGAATGGAGCTGTTGATCGCCGCAGCGAGCATGCCGAGCGTCGTATTGCTCAGCACGACCCATTTGTAATTGTCGTCGTCAGCGGTCTTCGATTGCGATGCGTGCGAGGCCAAGGCGCAAACCTGTCTGATAAAGATATATGAGGATAGATTCGTAAATATCTCTATACGGGCATGCGTTTGGCGATGGCAAGTCAATTTGCGCGCCGAATTGTATGTCGGTCGTGATGTCACGAGCGAAGGTCGAAACGTGTACTCGGGTCAGCCTCGCTCGAGGCTTCGTGAAATTCGGAGAAGATATGCGGGAGCAATTTTCTACAGAAGGGGCCGGGCTCACTTGACCGGCCAGACCGTCATGGCCGCGTCGATCATATGATGCAGCGTTTCGCTGTCAGCCCCGGCATGGGGAAAATTAAGCGCAGCCTGCAACACGCCGAGATAATACCAGGCGAGGGCATCGACATCGGCGTCCGGTTTCAACTCTCCGTCGGCTATTCCCCTGCGCAGGAGCGAAGCAAATATATCGCGCTGTCTTGCTGCTGCCGAAAGTGCAGCAGTCTGTCCGGCGCTGGTGAGTTCGTCCTTTTCGACGCAACTTCGGGCGATCAGGCAGCCCGGCGGCCGTGATTTCGATGCGTCGGGCAAAAATCCTCGCAAGATCGCTTCCAGCGTGCCGCGCGCGGTCTCTGCCTTGGCAGTATTCATGCGGTCGAGGACACGTTGGGTGTACGTAGCCAAGGCTTCCCTAAACAATCCGTCCTTGTCGCCGAACCGCTGATACAGGCTGGAGCGCGACAGGCCAGTGGCCTCGGTCAGATCACTGATCGAAGCGGCTGCATAGCCTTGGCGCCAAAAAACCGAGACGGCGGCGCCAATGACGGACGCCTCGTCGAACTGTGCCTTTCCGCTCATTTGTCCTCACTTGACATCTTGGAACGATCAGTCCAAGTTTGTTGGAACGATCATTCCAACATATAGAGGGAGTCCGTTCCATGCCACAAGATTTTTCAAATTCAATCGGAAACACCCGCATCGCCATCGCCGGTGCGACCGGCCGTATTGGACTGGCTCTGACCAGCCTGCTGATCGCCGATCAGGCGGAACTCGTCGTCTTGACCCGTCAACCGGGCGGAGAGAAACTGCCTTCCGGGGTCGATGTCGCCGCCGTGGATTTTGATCGGCCGGAAACGCTGAGAGATGCGCTCACCGGCGCCGATCGCCTGTTCATTTCTCATGGCACGTCGGCCCAGCAGGTCGCCAATGAAATCGCATTGATCGACAATGCCGTTGCCGCCGGTGTCCGGCATATCGTCAAGATCTCCGCGATGGGGCCGGCGAGCCGGCTCAATCCTTTCGCCTGGCATATGGAGATCGAAGCACATCTGGCTCGGCAGCCCATCGCCTCGACGGTTCTGAGGCCTTCGGCATTCGCTGATGTGCTCAAGCGCGCCGCTGCCGATATCGTCGCCGACACATGGGCGGGGGCTGCCGGCAACGGGCGTGTGAACTTCATCGATACGCTGGATGTTGCCAAAGTGGCGCATGTCGCGCTTCATGAAGATGTCCAACCCGAATCCCAGCGTGCCTATCACCTGACCGGCCAGCGTGCGTGGACCTTGCCGCAGGTGGCGGAAGAACTATCCGTCCTTCTTGGTCGTCCGGTCACTTACGGCCATCTCTCCCTCGAGCAGCAGCGAGCGAAGCTGGCGTCGAGCGGTCTGCCGTCGATGGTCGTGGATATCCTTCTCGGGCTGGATCAGGTCTACCGTGAATCGATCCTCGGCGAAACGACGTCGACGGTCGAAGAACTGACTGGCGAGCGTCCGAGATCTCTCAGCCAGTGGCTGACCGAAAATCTCGCCATCTTCCGATAGCCTGCGCGACGCTTCAGATAGAGATTCGCCTGGCGACAGCAATAGCACCCTTCCGCCGGCTAGAGCCGGCGGCCCAGGCTCGTCACGTGCAGTTCCTGCGCAATCCTGAAGCCGAGGCGCTCGTAAAGCGAGATTGCACCGGCGTTGCTGGCAAAGACGTGCAGGACCGGCACTTTGTTGTTGCGCTCCAAATCGTCCATGAGCGTCGTGATCAGAAGTTCGGCATAGCCCCTGCGCCGGAAATCCGGATGCACGCAGACTGCGCTGACCTCGACGCGATCGTCGAACCGCATACGTTCGCCGGCCATGGCGGCCAGCTGGCCGTCGATGCGGATGCCGATGTATCTGCCGAGAGTATAGGTTCTGGGCCCGAACGGACCGGGTTTGGTGAGTTCCGTGAGCTGCATCATCTCGGACACATCGTTGGCTCCGAGTGTCACGATCTCGACCGTCGCTGTCGGATGAGGCAGCCGGCGTGTCGCTTCCATCTGCAGGATCGGTGCCGTCATCTGAATTTCGAGCGTTTCCGGCGGCATGATCGGGTTGACGGTGACAAGAGCCGCCCGGCCATTCTCAGTGATAAGCGCCGAGAGTTCCTCGAAGGCCGCCGGCGTCGGTTCTTTCACCGCGGCAAAGGGAGCGATATCGGAGGGATAGCGCAATGCAAGAGTGCCACCTTCCGCCAGATCGCGGTTGCCGGAGGTCAGTGCCGCCCAAACCGGGTTCGACCGGACGCCCGGGTTAATGTCTCTGAAATCACGATAAGCGTCCATCCGAATGCACCTGCTCCATCAATGTCGATGGCCGCAACATAGGAGAGGACAAGTGAAGAGAATATTGTCGTAAATGACAAGTTTCATATCATTTACGCCAAAATTACGGTGAGATCGCCGCCGAAGCAATGGTTTTGAAAAGGCAATCGCAATCAATAGTTTGTGGGTGAATGCGTCTGCACGAATATGGTGCGCCCCGCACTTGTTTTGGCAAATGCGGGGCGCGGGTGTAGCACGATGCCTAGCTTAAGCGGCGGCGAACGGCACGGCTACGAAGGTCTTGTTGCCAGCACGTTCGATCAGCAGCAGCACGGACTTGCGGCCGGCCTTGCTTGCGTCGGCGACGGCGCTCTGGACTTCATGGGCGTCGCGGACCGGCTTGTCGTTGACCGAGACGATGATGTCGCCGGTCTGGATGCCGGCAGCAGCAGCCGTCTTGTCCGGGTTGACGCTGGCGACGACAGCGCCGTTGACGCCGTGCGGCAGGTCGAGCTGCTGGCGGACATCAGGCGTCAGATCGGCAAGGCCGATACCGAGGCTCGGCTGGTTGGCCGGATGAGCCTGGCCGTCGCCATTGTCGTTGGCGGCCTGCTTCTGGCCGTCGTCGTTACCGCCGACCGTCACGTTGAGATCGACATTCTTGCCATCGCGCCAGACAGAGAGGGTCTTCTTGTCGCCCGGCGAGAGATCAGCCACCAGACGCGACAGGTCCTTCGGAGTCTTGACCGTTTCATTGCCGACTGCCGTTACGATATCGCCAGACTTTACGCCTGCCTCTGCGGCCGGGGTTCCGTCGTTGACGCCGGCAACCAGCGCGCCTTCCGGCTTGCTGAGGCCGACGGCATCGGCGACATCGGGCGTGACCGACTGAATTTGGACGCCGAGATAGCCGTGGTCGATCGAACCGTTCTTCTGCAGCTTGGCGACGATCACCTTGGCTTCATCGGACGGGATGGCGAAACCGACGCCGACGCTGCCGCCGTTCGGCGAATAGATCGCGGTGTTGATGCCGATCACC
>JAGWJK010000257.1 GCA_028865845.1 Rhizobiaceae bacterium | reverse complement strand
CTGTACGAGCGTGCCAAAAATTGGCTGCGACATGCGAACCAGCCGGCGAGCCGCTTCGGGGGAGCCATGTGGCGCCGGGCTCTGCCGTTGGTGCTCACGAGGTTCTGGCTCCGGTGGCGGCGTCGAGAGGAAGGATCGGGCCTCGTCAGCTACGTCCTTGAAGTCAACCAGACCGCAGCTTTCGCGGATGACATCAAGGAGATCGCCATGCTCGCCACTGGCGGCGTCGGTCCATTTACCCGCTGGACCTTTGGGTGTGTCCTTGAGCCTGACGTACATCGAGCGACCGGGCGTATTGCGCACGTCGCCAACCAGCCAGTAGCCGCCCTCGCGGCGACCGCTGGAGAGGTAGTGTCGGCACACGGCCTCGGCCTGCCGGCCGAGACTGTGCGCGAGGTCGGAAACATCCCGCCGTGCCATCACGCGGCCTCCCGCTCGGAGATGCGTGCCACCGGGAAAGTGTCGAGCAGCTTTGCAAGCACGCCCGGGCCGGTGGCGTCGGCTGGTACGAAGAAGCGCAGCTTCCATGAGATGATTTCGCTGAAAAGTCCGTAGGCCCGTAGCCTGTCGCGCATGGCCTCGGTGAAGCCAGTCAATTCCAGTCGCTGGGCGCTCATGACGCGCGCGCGCCGGAGCTGGAGGCCGTCGGCTAGATCGACGATAGTGGTGCCATCCATGAGAGCGGCGAAGGCCTGTTCCGGGGTCAGTGACACAGAGCCCTTCGTGACGGCGTTCGCTGCCCAGGCGAGCGAGACGCGCCGGCCGATGATCCGCTCACCGGCGTCGGTCTGGAGCCGGTAGACGCGGGTCGACTCGTCCGGAAGGCGTTTCCATATCGGCAGCAGTAGACCGGCGACGATATGGATCGTGCTGTCGGAGAATTCCGGCACCTCGTTCAGCTCCGCCCACCAAGCTGCGGCGAAAGCTGCGCGGTCGGCCTCCTCCCAATGGCTCTCGTCCATCATGCGCAGCGGCGCGTAATGCTGCTCCATCGGCCGGATCAGGCAGACCCGGCGCTCGATCTCGCCATCGTCGAGCATCATCGATGGTGCGGGCACCTGCACGGCGGCGCGTCCGGAGCGGCCGTTGACCAGGATCCGTGCCCGTGGATCGGTGAGATGGTCGAGCGCGTCGGCCAAGGTCGTCGGACGATTACGATCCCGGCGCGTTATGGTGAGAAGCCGTGTTTCCGCGGCGGTGCCCGGATGAGTGTGGATCACCTGGCTGTCGGTAATGACGAAACTCTCGGCCTGCAGCGTCTCGAGCCCGATGTCATAGACGCCGCTGCGGATCGCGCCTTCGACCTTGGCGGTGAGGAGCTGCTCGAACGCCGTGAACAGCACGCCCTGCAGGTCGATGGTGAGGGCTAGCAGCCGGTTGAGGAAGGTGGTGATCGGTGGCAGCTCGTCCTTAATGCCGTTGTCGTCCGTGAGTTTGAGGCCGGTGGCGGATTCGAAGCGGTCGAGCGAGCAGTCTTCGACCTTGCCGCGGAAGAGCAGCAGATAGAGCTGGCGAAGCGCATCGCGGGCGTATGGGCTTTCCAGATTGTCCTCGGGCCGGAACAAGCCCTGGCCGCCGGTCTGGCGCTGGCCGCGCGTGATGGCGCCGAGCGTGTCGAGCCGGCGCGCGATCGTCGAGAGGAAACGCTTCTCGGCTTTCACATCGCTGGTGATTGGCCGGAAGAGTGGCGGCTGCGCCTGGTTGGTGCGGTTGGTGCGGCCGAGCCCTTGGATTGCCGCGTCGGCCTTCCAGCCCGGCTCCAGCAGATAGTGGACGCGCAAGCGCTGATTCTTGGCGGCGAGGTCGGCGTGATAGCTGCGGCCGGTACCGCCAGCGTCGGAGAAGACGAGGATGCGCTTCTGGTCATCCATGAAGGCAGCGGCTTCGGCGAGATTGGCCGACGCCGCCCGGTTTTCGACCGCGAGCCGTTCGCCTTTTCGCACCACGCGACGCGACCGGCCGGTGACCTCTGCGACCATGTCGGTGCCGAAGCGCTGGACGATCTGGTCGAGGGCGCCGGGAACGGGCTCCAGCGATGCGAGCCGCTCGATCAGCTCGTCGCGGCGGGTGACAGCTTCCCGGCTCTCGACGGGCTGGCCGTCCCGGTAGACCGGCCGTGACGACAGATTGCCCTCGCTATCGGAGAATGGCTCATAGAGCTGCACCGGAAAGGAATGGGCAAGATAGTCCAGGACGTATTCGCGCGGCGTGATGTCGACGCGCACGTCGTTCCATTCATCGGTGGGGATGTCGGCCAGACGCCGGTCCATCAGTGCTTCGCCGGTCGAGACGATCGGGATGACGGCCGTGTGCCCGTCGGTCAGGTCCCGCTCGATCGAGCGGATCAGCGTCGGCGTCTTCATGCTGGTCAGCAGATGGCCGAAGAAGCGCTGCTTCGCGCTCTCGAAGGCCGAGCGCGCGGCCGACTTCGCCTGCCTGTTCAGCGTACCGCTGTCGCCGGTGATGTTGGCGGCCTGCATCGCTGCGTCGAGATGATTGTGGATGACGGCGAAGGCGCCGGCATAGGCGTCGTAGATGGCGGTCTGTTCGGGCGTGAGCTGGTGCTCTACTAGCTCGTATTCGACGCCGTCATAGGAGAGTGAGCGAGCCGTATAGAGGCCGAGCGCGCGTAGGTCCCGGGCGAGCACCTCCATCGCCGCGACGCCGCCATTTTCCACGGCTTCGACGAATTCGGCACGATTGGCGAAGGGGAAATCATCGCCACCCCAGAGGCCGAGCCGTTGGGCATATGCAAGGTTGTGGACGGTGGTCGCGCCTGTTGCGGAGACGTAGACGACGCGAGCTTTCGGCAACAGGTGTTGGAGCCGTAGGCCCGCTCGTCCCTGCTGCGACGCTGCGACGTCGCCTCGTTCTCCCTTGCCTCCTGCGGCGTTCTGCATAGCGTGCGACTCGTCGAAAATGATTGCTCCATCGAAGTCGGAGCCCAACCATTCGACGATTTGTTTGACGCGCGAAAGTCTCTCTCCCCGGTCGTCGGACCGTAGCGTGGCATAGGTGGTAAAAAGGATGCCTTCCGACAATCGGATACTGGTGCCCTGCGGGTAGCGTGACAGCGGAGTGACGAGCAGGCGTTCCATTCCGAGCGCGGACCAGTCTCGCTGAGCATCCTCAAGGAGCTTGTCGGATTTCGAAATCCACACAGCCTTGCGGCGGCCCTGGAGCCAATTGTCGAGAATGATGCCGGCGGACTGTCGGCCTTTACCGGCCCCGGTCCCGTCGCCGAGCATGAAGCCGCGACGGAACTGGACGGCGTTCGCGGCGTCGCCTCGTGCCACTGTGACGATATCGCCTGTGTCATCGACGCTCCACGAGCCAGCGAGGAATTCGCCATGGGCTTCGCCGGCGTAGATCAGCGTTTCGAGCTGGGCGTCCGACAGCACGCCGTCGCTCACTATCGTCTGAGGTAGCATCGGCCGATAGCTCGGCTTCGGCGGGGCGACGGAGGCCATTGCCGCCGATTGCACCAATTTGGTGGGATGGGGTTGCGCACCGAGGATGCGGATCGACTGGAGAGCGTATGACTCATAGATCGAGTCCGACAGGCGGCCACCCTCGGGCGGCGCCCAGTCGACGGTCTCATAGTCAAGCGCCTCACCCTTGATCTGCGTGAAGCGCGGCGGAGCGACTGCGGCCCGGGCGGGATAGCCGCGGACTATGCGCGGGGCGATGTCGGGCGCGTCTTTCGGCGGCGTGATGGCGGTCCGTGGCGGGACGTGCCGTTCGATCCAGGCGAGCAGTGTCGCCACGTCTGGTGCGACACCGCGTGTTTCAGGGAAGCGAGCAGCGTCGTCGGCCGGTACTTTGTCGATGACGGTCAGGCGCGTCTCGATGGTCGTGCCGTGCTTGGCATAGACCGAGCCCGCGATCGCTGCGCTGAACACGACGCGGCCGCGTTCCTGCAGCCGAACGAAGCTGTCCCGCCAGGTTGTCAAATCGGGCGAGAAATTCGCGCCGGTGATCGTTACCAGTCGGCCGCCGGCAGCGAGCCGCGCCAGTGCTGATGTGATGTGGCGATAGGCTGCGTCGGCCACGCGACCGGAGACGTTGGCCATGACCGAGAAGGGCGGGTTCATGATGACCACGCTAGGGATGGCCGCCCGGTCGAGATGGTCGTCGATCTGTGCGGCGTCGAATCGCGTGACCCCGACGCCCGGGAAGAGAGATGTGAGCAGCTCTGCGCGCGTTTCAGCCAGTTCGTTAAGGATGAGATGGGCGCCTGAGATTTCGGCGAGGATCGCCAGAAGCCCTGTGCCGGCAGACGGTTCGAGGACGCGGTCGGTCGGCATCACCGATGCGGCGGAGAGGGCGGCGACGCCGAGTGGCGCTGGGGTTGAGAATTGCTGAAATAGCTGGGCCTCTTCGGACCTGCGCGTATGTGTTGGCAGCAGGCTAGTGAGCTTGGCGAGTGCTGAGAGTCGTGAAGTCGGCTCTGCGGCTTTACGGAACAGCGTCTTTCCGTATTTCCGGAGGAATAGGATCGTCGCGACCTCGCATGCGTCATATGCGGCTTTCCAATCCCAGGCGCCCGCCACGTCGGAGGCCCCGTAGGCTTGCTCCATGGCGCTCCGCAAAATCGCGGTATCGACCTGGCGACCTTGTTCGAGCTGCGGAAGGATGTGTTCGGCGGCGGCGATGATTTCTGCAGCCGGCGTCGAACCGAGCGGCGCGAGTGCCGGGTCGGCCGTGATGACGTAAGACATGGGGGATACCTCGGAGAGCGGGACACGCATGAGCCGGCGCGGCGCTCTCTCTCGACCGGGCGGGCTTACACCCGTCCCGGCCTCCCTCGAACTCTACTTGCCTATTACTTGAAAGTTTGCCGCCGGCGCCTACATCACTTTGCGTCAGGGTCGCCGCGCCTCGTGCACGGCAAGAACCGCTCGCGTCGATAGTCGCGATAGCTGAACTGCCCGAACCAACGGGCCGCCGCTGACCTGCCAACGCGAATTTCGCGGGCGGGTCTCGGCTGTCATGCGGTTCACCGATCCCGTCTCCACTCAAAACCGCTGATGATGGAGATACCCTTGGGAAAGATTTTGACGTTCCCTAAGCAACCGATAGCGCCGATCTCGGTGCGAAACGGTCCTAAGCATCGCATCACCGTCGAGGTTCTCGATGAGGTGCGGCCGCGTCGCACCCGCTGGTCGGTTCAGTTCGAGATCCAAGAGGCGTCAGGCTTCGCGGCGCTCGACGGTTTCACCGATGCGGCTGTCGCCGCCGGGTACAGGCACCGTTTCCGCGTGGGCACCACACGTGCCGTTCGACAGTTTGTCGCCGAGACCTCCGATCTCGTCGCTTCAGGCCGGATTGCGGTATGGATCGATGGCGTTCGTGTGCAGCCTGCGATTAAAAGGCTGGCATAAAAAAAGGCCGGAGCGGTTCGCCCGCTCCGGCCCGATTGTTATTCCGCTGCGTCGAGGTGATGTTCCTCGTCTTCGGCATCGCTGCCGTCATCGTCGCCCTCGGTGAGGAAAGCGGGCAATGGCGCACGCTCGTCCTCGCCGCTGGGATCGGTGTCGATCACCGCGTCGGCGTCCCTGTGCATGCGCAAGGGTTCCGGGAGCCAGCCGCTGTCGGCCAGGAGACGTTCGGCTTCCTTGGCCATATCGCCCTTTTTCAAGTGGTCGATGAGCTGTGCAGCGTGGTCGCCCGCGCCTTCGCGCACCGCCTGTAGGATTCGCGGTTTTGTGACGCGGTTGAGGTAGTTGCCAAAGGTCGGCCGCCAGCCTGCCTCGACCATGTCCAGGCCGGTGGCGCGCGCAATCCGATCGGCGTGGGCGAGCCGCATATCGAGGCCGTGCTGGGAGACGCCGCTGCTAGCGAAGGGGTTCGGCTTCTCGTAGAGCGCATTGACACCGTAGCTCACGCAATGAGCGAGTAGAGCCATGCGGTTCGCGTCTTCGAGTGCCGCCAGCCAATCCCACAATGCGTCGTCGTCCGCCGGTATGTCTCCCGCCCAGCCGTCGTGCCGTTCACGGACCGCACGTGCCGGGGGGCTGTCCTTCGTCTCCTCATCTTGCACCGGGAAGAAGACGTGGTTGACGGAAGCCTGCAGGGCGCCCTTGTACATGCGGGTCTGGAAGGTGTCGGACACGAGCTTGTGGAGCAGCGCCGTCATCGCGACGTGGGGGTGGTCTGCCAGAGCATTGCGAAGCGCGATCGTGCGGTGTGCGGTCAGCTCGATGACGAGCCTCTCCGGCAGCGGCTTGACTGCGTCATCGTCCTCCTCTTCCGGTTCGGCAGGCTGCCCGCCGAGCATGATCACGACCCTTTGCACGGCAGGCTCGCTAGGGTCGGCATCGGGTTCTGCCGTCACGTCGCCCTCGGGCGTGCTCGGCGCCTCGTCCTCCGGTCGGATGTAGCCTCGATCGATTTCGAGA
>JAGWJK010000256.1 GCA_028865845.1 Rhizobiaceae bacterium | reverse complement strand
CGGCCTGATCGGCGTGAGCCTGCTCGCGGGCATATTGCTCATTACCGTCATCGGCCACCTGAAACGGTTTCTCAGCGATATCAGAAACAACGAGTCCTACGTCCTGTTCGGCATGGCGGCACTGCTTCTGTTTCGCGCCTTCGTCGAGATCGACATTCTTAACCCCTACCATGTCGGCTCGTTTCTATTTTACTTCACAGCAGGAAAGCTATCCATGACGGCGCGCGCATCGCGGAGAATGCCATTTATCCCAAATGACCGGATGGAATTTGCGCAACCGGCAAACTGGGAACCGCGGATCAGCCGATGAAGACACTTTATGGCATTCAATATCTGCGCGCCTTCGCTGCACTTGCCGTCGTGGTCTTTCATGCAGCAGAGCGTACAGGCGGTCATTTCCGCATCGGGGCTGCCGGGGTCGACGTCTTCTTCGTCATCAGCGGCTTCATCATGTGGACGATGAGCGAGCGCCGGCCGGTTAGTCCGACGCGATTTTTCCTCGATCGCGTGCAACGTATTGCACCATCCTACTGGATCGTCACGGCGATCATGGTCATCGGTGCATTGGTCGGCCTGTTTCCCAGCCTCAAGCTGACCGCCGGTCATATCCTTGGCTCGCTATTCTTCATCCCCGTGCGCTCGCCGAGCAACGGCGAAATCTGGCCTGTTCTCGTTCAGGGATGGACGCTGGATTTCGAGATGTTCTTCTACGTCGTCTTTGCCGCGACCCTGTTCCTGCGGCAGAACCTCCGGCTTTGGGTGATGTCCGCCATCTTTCTGTGCATGGTTGCTGCCGGACTTATTTTCAAGCCGCAGTCGCCGCTGCTTCTCACCTACACGCGTCCGATCATCCTCGAATTCGTGGCCGGTGCGATCCTGGCGCAATTCTGGCTGTCGGGAAAAATCCCTGGCGCCTTCACCGGCCTTGTGCTGGTGATCGTCGCGCTTGCCGGCTTTGCGACGATCGAAATCTTCGGCCTCGCATTCAGCGAGATCAATTGCGGCCCGCTTGCCCTTGCCCTGGTGCTCGGCGTGGTATCGCTGGAACAGAGCGGCAGTCTGCCGAACATCCCGATACTCACATACCTCGGCAACAGCTCCTATTCGATCTATCTCTGGCACACGCTCGCCGTCTCGGTGATCGCAAGATTCGCCGTGACGGGGCAGATGCCTGCGGATGTCGCGATTTTCATCAGCGTCATCTTCGGCACGCTCCTGGGCATCTGTGCTTACGAGGCGATCGAAAAGCCGACGCGCAATCTGATGCGGGCGATGAGCTGGCAAAGATCCAGACCATCGCCGGCCTAACGGAAATCAGACCTTTGTCTCGGTCTGGTGCCTGATATCGTCAGCCAGAGGATGCAGATCGTTCGCGGTGGAAGGGCCGACAAGGCTATAGCCCATGCCGTTGGTCGCCCAGGTAAATCCGGTCGTTTCATCCTCGGTATGCTCGGCCATGGGCTTGTTCTGATCGACCACCATCGGCCGCGTCAACAGGACGAGCCGGGTGCCGCGATCATTGTCGTACATAAGCACAAGGCCCGGACCATGCGCCGTTGCCGTCATCCGGCCCCCCATCAGTCGATAACCGGAGGCGGAAAGATCGGGCAATGCCACCGGATGCTGCAGCCGCTGCGATGCCCAGGAAACCAATTGCGCGCTATCGTCGGCGCGCAGTTCGACCGGGCGAATCGTGTCCGAGGCATAGACGCCGTAATTGTCCGCCGCCTCGCGCGCCAGCGCGACGACGCCTTCACTTGCAAGGGTGGAAACCCCGTGCAGCCACCAACCGCCGCCACCGCCGAGAACGAAGAGAACTGCCGCCGCAGCGGCCCTCCACCAGGGGGGTGTCACACGCGGACGGCTGCGGGCCTCGATCATGTGCGCGAGATTGAGCGCCGTCGGGATGGGCTCCTCGGCAACGGGATCGAGCGCATCGCGCAGCTTCAGCTTCTGCGAATGATAGTTTTCGACGCGCGCGGCGACATCGGCATGGTTGTTTAGATAGGCCGCGACTTCTTCGCGTCGCGTCGCGTCCAGCGCGTCGTCGACATAGGCGTGCAGATCGTCTTCGGTGATCGGCTGCATGGTCATTTTATTCTCCGCAGATGCGCACCCGGCCGAGCAGCGGTTGCGTCTTCGCCTTCCAGCAGTTGCCGTAGCCGCTCGCGAGCACGCGCCAACCGCGACATGACGGTGCCGATGGGAATGCCAAGCACTTCGGCTGCCTGGGCATAGGACAAATCCTCGACCGACACCAGGAGAAGAACGCTGCGCTGCTCTTCCGGCAACCGCGCCAACGCCGCGACGATATCGCGCCGCATCAGCGCATCTTCCTGTGTCGGTGCACGGGCAAAAACCATTTCGTCGGCGTCGTCGAGCGAAACATGCGCGCCCCGTCGGGCCGTCTGCCGCAGGCGATTGACGGCAAGATTATGCAGGATGGCGAAAACCCAGGTGCGGGCATCGCCGTCCCGCCGCCGCTGATGCCAGCGGCTGATCACACGCTCGAGGCAATCCTGCACGAGATCGTCGGCAGCCGTCACGTCGCGCAGAAGCGCCCGCGCGTACCGGCGGAGCGCCGGGATCATCGGCTCGACAAGACGGAGAATATCACTCATGCCTCGGGACCTTCTGCTTACTTCGCATTTGGAAGCCGCCCGCCACCCTAACATAAGGAATGGCGGGCGGCTTGCCGTCAATGCTTCTGGATCTGCACGATCTCGCCCGGCTGCCCGTCGGCGCCGGCGACCGCAATTACCAGATAGCGCCGTTCCGCCTTGGCATCGCTCTGCACGATCTGACGGATCGGTCCAACGGCATTGACGATCGCCGAACCTGCAGGGTTCGTCATGAAGGAGGATAGCGGCTCCAGCATGCCGCTGCCGTCGGCATGGGTGGCGAGCGCCAGAACATACGGCTTCTTCGGTTCAAGGCCGGTGGCGGAGGCCTGCAGAACCTGCGAGAGGCCCTGGTCAAAGAGCGTTACGCTGGTGGGCACCTTGTCGTTTTCGCTCTTGCCCTTGGCAATCATCTGCAGATGCGCGGCCTGGCCGGCAACGCCGAGCGGCTGCAGGTTCTGCGTGCCGTCGCCATCCGGAACGGCGTTCGGGACGTAAGCCACCGCCTGCGGCGCCTGACCGATCGGGATGGTGGCGATAACCTTGTTCGTCAGCGTGTCGATGGCGGCGAAAGCGTCGGCATTTTCAAGACCGACATAGACCCGCGTACCGTCGCCCGAAGGCCAGACGCCATGCGGCAGATTGCCGACCGGAATGGTGGCGACCTGTTCGAAATTGTCGGTGCGGAACACCTTGATCTCGTTGAGGCCACCGACCGTCACATAGGCAAATGTACCGTTGGCATTGTGAACGATGTTGACGTGATTGGTGATCGGGCCGGTATCGATCGTCTTGATGACGTCGAACGGTGCCTGAGCGTTGAAGACCTGCGTCTTGCCGGTATCCTTCAGCGTAAACCAGACCTGCTTGCCGTCAGGCGTCGCGGCAATGTTCGGGCAGAAGGGGCTATCCTGCTTCACATGGCCGACGATCTGGTGATCGGCAACCGAAACAACCACCGTCTCCGGATTGAAGGACGAGCAGATATAGCCGTACTTGCCGTCAGGCGAGAAAATCTGCATGCCCGGACCGGCGGGAACCTTGATCTGCTGCTTCTCCTCGAAGGTATGGGCATCGATGACGGAGATATAGTCCTCGCCGCGGACCGTCACCCAGACCTCGTTGCCATCAGGCGTAAAGAAGGCTTCGTGCGGGGAACGGCCGACATAGGTGGTATGCTTTACGGCGTTCGTCGCCGTATCGATGAAGGTCACCGAATTGGAGCCGATCGAAACGACGGCAAGCGTTTTATGGTCTGGCGAGAACCCCATTCCATGGACGAGAACCTGGCCGCGATAGAGCGGGCTGAGATTGCCCGGCTGCGGATCGCCAAGCTTGATGACGCCAAGCAGCTTGTTGTCGACCGGGTCGGTGACCGACACCGTGTTGGAAAATTGTTCGGCGGCGTAGACCCGGTCCTTGTGACTGATGGCGATATCGGGATCGGAGGCCGCTCCCGGCGCCTGGCCCGCAAAGCTTGCGACAGGCGCCAGCATGGTGCCGGCCAGGAGACCGAGAGTGAGAAGGGTACGCTTCATGACGGGGTCCTTTTCAATTGCCCATTTTCATTTTCATCATCGACATCCCCGACATGGCCGAGGAAGAGGATGACGGATTCTGGTTGCTGGAGTTGGAAACGGAAGTCGTGTCGACTTGCGTCGGGGCCGCGGTCGAAGCAGGCAGGGGATCGCCGAGCGCCAGCCGCATTGCCGCAATTTCCTGCTGCTGATCGACGATGATTTCCTGCGCGATGCGCTTCAATTGCTCGTTGGAGCCATAGCGCAGATAGGCCTGCGCCATTTCGATCGCGCCTTGGTGGTGCGGGATCATCATCTCGACGAAATCGCGATCGACATCGCCGGTCGGCTTGACCGCCATGTCATTCATCATTTTCGTCATCGCAGCGTCGTTTTCGCTGAGATAGGGCGCCTCGGCCTGGATGGCGGGCGATACCGGTGCCTGTGACGGCGTTGCGTCCTGCGCAATCGCCAATGCCGCGGACGAAAATGCGGCAGCGGCAAGGGCCGCGATGACAGCCATGTGCCGGATGGGTCGGGATTTGCTCATATCATGCCTCCTGAAGGGATCGCCGAGCGGCTTCATGGAGGTAGACACACGTCGGATAGGTTTATTCCGGAGCAGCTGAATTATTTTTTAAAAGAAATGCAGGGCGACAAATGACCGAGCGCGAGCAGGAAAATTCTGTCCGCTGCCGCTGGATTATCCGTGGCAATTTCCAGCCTATGGAAATAGAGCCGTAATCCCCCGCATGACTAGCGAATTTCTTCGCCGCTCGCTTCCAGACGGCGCCGCGCTTCGGCCTTCACTTCATCCATGGACTGAAATGGACTTGGGCCGCTGGCGAGGCCATCATCTACCAGATCACGCAGTCCCTCGACGGCATGATCGAGCGAATTGCGACACTCGTTCCCATCGCGAACGGCCTCGCTCGTCGAAGCGCAATCGCAAGCATCGACGGCCTTGTATATGGAGGAGCCCGCTATGTAAGCCGCCGGCTCGACAGTCGTCTTTTCAACGGAAGCCATATTGCCCCCAGATTTGGCAGCCCCGCTGGTGGGATGCGTTTCGCCTACCACCAGCAGGAGATTTCGGCCGTGTTCAAAGGCGGCGACGGCGCAGCTGATCGAAATAGACAATGACGATGATGAGCACGCCGGTGATGACACGCTGCCAGAAAGAGTTGAAATTCAAGAGGTTGGCACCGTTGTTGATCGTCGCCAGAATGAAGGCGCCGATCAGCGGTCCATAGACCGAGCCGACCGCGCCGAACAGGCTGGTGCCGCCGATAACCGACGAGGCGATTGCCTGCAATTCCCAGCCATCTGCCTGCGTCGCATTGCCGATGCCGATACGGGAGGCGAGCAGAACGCCGACGAAGGCCGCGCAGGTCGCCGACAGGATGTAGGCCAGATAGATCATCCGCGTGACATTGACGCCGGAAAGACGGGCGGCTTCAGCGTTCGAACCGACCGCAAAGAGATAGCGGCCCCAGCGGCTCAGATGCAGGAAGATATAGCCCGGCACGGCGACCAGAATCACCATCCAGAACAGGCTCGGTATGCCGAGAAAATCGGAGACCGAGAAGTTGGTGAACGTATCATTGTCGATGTTGATGGACGAGCCGTTGGTAATCAGCAGACCGACACCGCGCAGAGAGGTCAGCGTTGCCAGCGTGATGATGAAAGGCGGCAAGCCCATCCGCACGATGCCGAAAGCGTGAAACGCGCCGATCAACACGCCGAAAAGCAAGGTGATGAGGACCGCCCCCCAGACCGGAACACCCGCTTGCAACAGCCAGGCGACGATGACCGTGCAGAAGCCGGCGATCGCGCCAACCGAAAGATCGATGCCGCCGGTGATGATGACGAACGTCTGGCCGAGCGCCAGGATCGCTGTCATCGACCCCTGGCGTGCCAGGTTGGTGATGTTGAGCGGCGTCCAGAATTTATCGGTCGAGATGCCGAGAAGGCCCCAGAGCGCAAGAAGCAGAAGGATCAGCGTCAGGCTGAAAAGAATGTTCATCTTGCGTCGGGGAGCGACAACCGGGCCTTCGGTGGTGTTCGTGGCCATTTCTTTCCCTCTCTTTTCTATCTTTTATCGTTATACGCCAATCGCTTCGCTGAGGACTTCCTCATGCGAGGCGGCGCGGAAATCATGGCTGGCGACCAGCTTGCCGCTGCGGAAAACATGCAGCCGGTCCGCAAGTTCGTAGACTTCGGGCAGGTAGGACGAAATCAGGATGATGCCCGCGCCGTTCTTCAGCAGCGTGGCGAACAGCCGGTAGAT
>JAGWJK010000255.1 GCA_028865845.1 Rhizobiaceae bacterium | reverse complement strand
AGGAAGGCGCCCGTCACGGCCCGTCAATCATGGTCGGCGGCACGGAAGAGTCCTACAAGCGCGTCGAAAAGGTGCTGACCTCGATTGCGGCCAAGTACAAGGACGAGGCCTGCGTTGCCTGGCTCGGCAACGACGGCGCAGGTCACTTCGTCAAGACCATCCATAACGGCATCGAATATGCCGACATGCAGATGATCGCCGAAATCTACGGCATCCTGCGCGACGGCCTCGGCAAGAGCGCCGCCGAGATCAGCGGTATCTTCGGCGACTGGAACAAGGGCCGGCTGAACTCCTACCTGATCGAAATTACCGAGAAGGTTCTCGCCGCCAAGGATCCGACGACTGGCAGCGCCATGCCCGACATTATCCTCGACAAGGCCGGCCAGAAGGGCACTGGCAAGTGGTCGGCGATCGAAGCGCAGAACATGGGCATTCCGGCAACCGCGATCGAAGCCGCCGTTGCTGCCCGCAGCCTGTCCGCCATCAAGAATCAGCGCGAAGCCGCGGAAAAGATCTTCGGCACGCCGGAATACAAGTTCTCGATCGGCTTCGGCCCTGATCTGCTCAAGGATCTGGAACTGGCTCTCTTCGCCGCCAAGATCGGCGCCTACGCGCAGGGCTTTGCGGTAATGGCCGAAGCCTCCAAGGAGTTCAACTGGTCGCTGCCGATGCCTGTCATCGCCAAGATCTGGCGTGCCGGATGCATCATCCGCTCGCAGTTCCTGGATGAGATCACCAGCGCCTTCACCAAGACGCCGGATGCCGCAAACCTGATCGTCACCCCGGCTTTTGCCGAGATGGTCAAGGAATCGATCCCGGCGCTCCGCCGCATCGTGTCCGCTGCGACCGCCTCCGGCCTGCCGGTTCCGGCACTTGCCTCGGCGCTGACCTATTTCGACGCCTATCGCCAGGCACGCGGTACCGCGAACCTGATCCAGGCACAACGCGACTTCTTCGGCGCACACGGCTTCGACCGCGTCGACGGCAAGGACATCCATCACGGCCCGTGGGGTAGCGGCGCCAACGGCTGATCGGCTGCACAGCTCTGAAAACGAAGGCCCGTCGGATCTCCGGCGGGCCTTTCGCTTTTCTCAGGCCTTCGGCCAGACCGGTGAGCTGATATTCTGCAGAAATTCCGGCTCCACGCCATCGATGCGGGAAATCACCGCCTTGGCGAGCTCTCGGCCAGAGTGGCGAACGTCCTCGTAGATCGTGATGATCTCGGGGCGGATCCAGTTCAGCACATCCGTGGATTGCTTGGCGACCATGTCGAGGTTATGGCCGAGGCGAAACCCCGCCGCCTCTATGCCGGCATTGACCGCGATGGCGCCGCCGCCGCTGGAGCAAACGATGCCGTCGGGCGCGTGGGGGGAGCGCATGAGCTTCTCGACCGTGTCCCTGATATCGGCGAGCGAGCTGTCGATCGTCGCGCGCAGCGGTATCTCCTCGGCGCCATATTGGTGCAGGCCGGTCTGAAAGCCGATGCGGGTATGCGTGTGAAACGAAAGCTTGGTCGGCGGCTGCAGCAGAGCGATGCGACGCCGGCCCTTGGCGACCAGCGCACGTACGGCCTCGCGCGCGAACGTCTCGTTGTCGAAGTCATGGAACGGGTGGACGATGCCCATGTCCGTGCGGCCGTGGGTGGCAAAGGGCAGGCCGCGTTCGTGCATCAGCCGCACGCGTGGATCATCGGGTTCGGTACGCGAGATGATCACGCCATCTGCCGAGCCGGTGTCGAGGATATATCGAACCGGCACCATCGGGTCCTTGCTGTGCGAATAGGGCGTGACGACGAGGTGATATTGCGTGTCGGCCAGGACCTCGGAAATGCCGAAAACCATCTGGCTGGTGAAGCCCATGATTTCCTCGTCAATGCTGAGCACCAGAGCGATGACGTTGGTCTTGCCCGTACGCAAACGTACGCCGGCGCGATTCGGCTGATAGCCGAGCTGGCGGGCGACCATGCGTACCCGTTCCTTGGTCTCGGCGCCGATATCGGGCGCGTCTTTCAGGGCGCGCGACACGGTGGTGATTCCGAGCCCGGTCATGAAAGCGATGGTCTTGAGCGTCGGCCGCTCGGGCGCTGCCTGGGTAGTTCCGCCTGTAATTTTCTTGCTGTCCATCTCGTACAAAGCTGCCTCCGGGCCGCCTCCCGCGACCAATCCGCTTATATTGCATGCAGTAGCGCCGCAAGCACATGGGTGATCTCGTCGCTCCGCGTTTATTTCCAATAACTGTAACGATACAGTACAAAAGTCGAGCGGTTTTTGTCATACAACCATCGTTGTAATGCCCAGAGGTTGAATTCACAGGTTCTGCAAAAATTTTTTGCAAATGCGAAATCTAGGAGGAGATTTTTTAGCGAAAAATCCGACTTAAAAATCGTAATAACAGCAATTTAATTGCTCTTCGCACCTGCGAGAACGCCTGCTAATTTATGCAGCGCACTGCATTATAAAAACCGAGATATGTAATCTAAGGTAGTATTGACGCGCGTTCTAAAAATTTTCCGGTTCAGCCGGTTGCGCGTTGAAAATGATTCGACTAGGTATTTACTGCAACGTTTCAGTGAGGGAGGAAAACTCATGAATTTTCGTTTGATGGCCGCAGCAATGCTCGCATCCGTCGCGATTCCGGCTCTTTCGGCAAATGCGACAGATCTCGAAGTAACGCATTGGTGGACATCGGGTGGCGAAGCCGCCGCAGTCAAAGTTCTCGCCGATCAGTACAACGCTTTGGGTGACAATCACTGGGTCGACGGCGCCATTGCCGGCGCAGGTTCCACCGCCACGCCGCTGATCGTCAGCCGCATTCTCGGCGGCAATCCGATGGGCGCTACCCAGCTCAACACCGGCCGCGACGCCGAAGAACTCGTCAAGGCCGGTCTGATGACCGATCTGACCGAGCTTGCCGAAAAGGAACACTGGAAGGACATCATCCGTCCGGCCAAGCTTCTCGATGCCTGCACCTACGAAGGTCACATCTATTGCGTGCCGCTCAACATTCACTCCTGGCAGTGGATGTGGGTCAACCGTCACGTCTTCGAAGACAACGGCCTGAAAGTTCCGGCCAACTGGGATGAATTCGCAGCCGACGCGCCGAAGCTGAAGGAAAAGGGCATCGTGCCGCTCGCGACCGGCGCTCCGTGGCAGGTCGACGGCATCCGCAACGTCATGCAGGTCGGTATCGGCGGCAAGGATCTCTACCTCGCCATCAACGACAAGAAGAGCGAAGAGGCTGTTCGCAGCCCCGAGAACCGCAAGGTTTGGGACTCCTTCGCTCAGGCCCGCGACATGGTTGACGACAGCTATTCCGGCCGCGACTGGAACGTCGCCACCAACATGGTCATCACCGGCAAGGCTGCCGGCCAGATCATGGGCGACTGGGCTCAGGGCGAATTCGGCGTCGCCAAGCAGGTTGCCGGCAAGGACTATGATTGCTTGCCCGGCCTCGGCTACCACGCTCTGCTGGACACCGGCGGCGACAGCTTCTACTTCCCGAAAAACAGCAATCCCGATATCACCAAGGCTCAGCTCGAACTCGCCAGCATGCTCCTTTCCAAGGAGACGCAGGTCAAGTTCAACCTCGCCAAGGGTTCGCTGCCGGTGCGCGGCGACGTCGACCTGACGGCCGCCAATGCCTGCATGAAGAAGGGTCTCGACATTCTCGCGACCCCGGACAACGTGTTGACGTCGACGACGCAGTTGCTCGATGCCGATACGCGCGGTCAGCTCACCGACCTCGCGCTGCAGTTCTTCTCTTCCAAGATGTCGGTTGATGACGCCATCAACAAGCAGGCCGACATCATCAAGCAGGCACAGTAAAAGCCCGAAACATCTCAATCATTGAGACGGCTCATGGCCGGACCGGCGGACAACCGCCGGTCCTGGTCGCGCCGCCAAGGGAGGTATCCGATGGCTCGTGCCGTCCGGCCGTTCGGTCTGTTTCGTAATCTCAGCGCGAAGATCGCCGCCATTCCGATGGTGTTGACTGTCATCGTCGTCTTCGTGGGTTGCACGCTCTGGACCGTGATCTATTCCTTTACTGACTCGAAGCTGCTGCCCAGCTCGCGCTTCGTCGGTCTCCAGCAATATCAGCGTCTGTGGACGACGGATCGCTGGAACATTTCGATCGGCAATCTTGCCATTTATGGCGTTCTCAGCCTGATCTTCGTCTTTGCTCTCGGCTTCTTCCTGGCCGTGCTGATGGATCAGAAGATTCGCTTCGAGAACACGTTCCGCACCATTTTCCTTTACCCCTTCGCGCTCTCCTTCATCGTTACCGGCCTCGTCTGGCAATGGATTCTCGATCCGGCCCTCGGCCTACCGAAAATCCTGCAGGACATGGGTTTCTCCGGCGCCAATTTCGCGCTGCTCGGCAATCAAGAAACGGTACTCTACGCACTTGTCATCGCCGGCCTCTGGCAGGGCTCCGGTCTTGTGATGGTCCTGATGCTTGCCGGTTTGCGCGGCATCGACGGCGAGATCTGGAAGGCTGCACGCGTCGACGGCATCCCGGCCTGGAAGACCTATATCTTCGTGGTCGTTCCGATGATGCGCGGCGTCTTCGTCACCACGCTCGTCATCGTCGCCTCGGGCATCGTGCGCGTCTACGACCTCGTCGTCGCCATGACATCAGGGGGCCCTGGTTTCGCTTCGGAAATGCCGGCGAAATACGTCTACGACTTCATGTTCCAGCGCGCAAATCTCGGTCAGGCTCTCTCCGCCTCCACCGTCATGCTGGTTACCGTTTTCATCTTCGTGGTGCCGTGGGCTCTCGTCGAGTTCCGCCAGAAGCGCAGGTAAGGGAGATTTCCAATGGCACTTGCCGCCACCATCGAACCCTCGGGCACCAAGCCGCGCCGTCGTTTCGCACCGCGCACGGTGATGCTCTACGGCATTCTCGGTCTTGCCGCTCTCTATTATCTGCTGCCGCTTTACGTGATGGTCGTGACCTCGCTGAAGGGCATGCCGGAAATCCGCATGGGCAACATCTTTGCCCCGCCGATGGAAATCACCTTCGAGCCCTGGGTTAAGGCCTGGTCCGAAGCCTGCACCGGTCTTTACTGCCATGGTATCCAGATCGGCTTCTGGAACTCGGTGAAGATTCTTGTTCCGAGCGTCATCGTCTCCATCGCGATTGCCTCGATCAACGGCTATGCGCTGGCCAACTGGCGTTTCAAGGGATCGGAGCTCTTCTTCACGATCCTGCTGTTCGGCGCCTTCATTCCCTATCAGGTCATGCTCTATCCGCTGGTCATCGTGCTGCGCACCCTCGGCCTGTTCTCGACGCTCGGCGGCATCGTTCTGGTGCACACCATCTTCGGTATGCCGATCAACACGCTGCTGTTCCGCAACTACTTCGCCTCTCTGCCGCCGGAACTCTTCAAGGCTGCGCGCGTCGATGGCGCCGGCTTCTGGCAGATCTTCCTGCGCATCATGCTGCCGATGTCGCTGCCGATCTTCGTCGTCGGCATGATCATCCAGATCACCGGCATCTGGAACGACTTCCTTTTCGGCGTGATCTTTGCCGGCACGCAGAACTATCCGATGACGGTACAGCTCAACAACGTCGTCAACGCCGTTCAAGGCGTCAAGGAATACAACGTCAATATGGCCGCCACGCTTCTGACCGGCGCGGTACCGCTTATCGTTTACTTCGTCTCCGGACGGCTTTTCGTTCGGGGCATCGCCGCCGGCGCAGTGAAGGGGTGATCCATGACATCAAGTGTTTCCATCAAAGATCTATCGCTCGATTTCGGCTCGGTCTCGGTCCTCAAGGATCTCAACCTGGAGATCAACGACGGCGAATTCCTCGTGCTGCTCGGTTCGTCGGGCTGCGGCAAGTCCACGCTTTTGAACTGCATCGCGGGCCTGCTCGACATCACCGAGGGCCAGATCTTCATCAAGGGCAAGAACGTCACCTGGGAAGAGCCCAAGGATCGCGGCATCGGCATGGTGTTCCAGTCCTACGCGCTCTATCCGCAGATGACGGTCGAAAAGAACCTGTCCTTCGGCCTTCGGGTCGCCAAGGTCCCGCAGGCGGAGATCGATAAGCGCATCTCGCGTGCTGCCGAAATCCTGCAGATCCAGCCGCTTTTGAAGCGCAAGCCGGCGGAACTTTCTGGTGGTCAGCGCCAGCGCGTGGCGATCGGGCGTGCGCTGGTGCGTGACGTCGATGTCTTCCTGTTCGACGAGCCGTTGTCGAACCTTGACGCCAAACTGCGCTCGGAACTGCGCGTCGAGATCAAGCGTCTGCATCAGTCGCTGAAGAACACGATGATCTACGTCACCCATGACCAGATCGAGGCGCTGACGCTTGCCGATCGTATCGCCATCATGAAGAGCGGCATCATCCAGCAGCTCGACGATCCGACGACAATCTACAACAAACCGCGCAACCTCTTCGTCGCCGGTTTCATCGGCTCGCCCTCAATGAATTTCCTCAAAGGGGAGCTGGTGAACCGCG
>JAGWJK010000254.1 GCA_028865845.1 Rhizobiaceae bacterium | reverse complement strand
TGACCTCGCGCGTCATCCGTGACCGCCTGTTCAAGGAAGCCGAAGGCAACGTCGCGCTGAAGATCGAAGAAGCCGAAGGCAAGGACTCGTTCTACGTTTCCGGCCGTGGCGAATTGCAGCTCGCAGTTCTCATCGAAACCATGCGCCGCGAAGGTTTCGAGCTTGCCGTATCGCGTCCGCGCGTCGTCATGCACAAGAACGACGACGGCGAGTTGCTGGAGCCGATCGAAGAAGTCGTCATCGACGTCGATGAAGAGCATTCCGGTATCGTCGTGCAGAAGATGTCGGAACGTAAGGCTGAAATGGCCGAGCTTCGTCCGTCGGGCGGCAATCGCGTCCGTCTCGTATTCTGGGCTCCGACCCGCGGTCTCATCGGCTATCAGTCGGAACTGCTGACGGATACGCGCGGCACGGCCGTCATGAACCGTCTGTTCCATGACTATCAGCCGTACAAGGGTGAAATCGGCGGCCGCGTCAACGGCGTGCTGCTCGCCAACGAAGCCGGCGAAGCCGTTGCCTATGCTCTGTTCAACCTGGAAGACCGCGGCCCGATGATCATCGACGCCGGCGAGAAGGTCTATGCCGGCATGATCATCGGCATCCACTCCCGCGACAACGACCTCGAAGTCAACGTTCTGAAGGGCAAGAAGCTCACCAACATCCGCGCCGCCGGCAAGGACGAAGCCGTGAAGCTGACTCCGCCGATCCGCATGACGCTCGACCGCGCGCTGTCCTGGATCCAGGACGACGAACTCGTCGAAGTCACGCCGAAGTCGATCCGCCTGCGCAAGATGTACCTTGATCCGAACGAGCGTAAGCGTTTCGAAAAGGCTCGTTACGCATAATAGAGCGCTTCATACCGCTTCTGACGATTTGACCCCGGCCATTGTGCCGGGGTTTTATTTTGTGTGTTCGATTTTTGCCCCCTTGTGACAAAGGTTAAAAAGGCGTTAATTTTCAGATGTCATCCACGGATAAAGCTTGTGGGCAACTCATTCGTCCGCATGATTTGCGGATGGTTAATTTTCGCCGGTGGGACCAAAGTAGACGTTATGAAGACGTTGTCGATCGATGTTCGGCGGGCTGAACCGCACGACGCCCGGGCCATTTCCGAGGTGCACCGCCTGTCGTGGCAGCACGCCTACACCGGTATCATCCCGCATCGCGCCCTCACGCAGATGATCCAGCGTCGCGGCGAAGCCTGGTGGCGCAGGGCGACCAGCGGCCCGGCGACGCTTCTGGTCCTTGATGTCGCCGGCGAAATCGCCGGTTATGCGACGCTTGGCCTCAATCGCGCCCGCGCGCTGCCGCAGGAAGGCGAGATTTACGAGCTCTATCTGCGCCCGGAATACCAGGGCATCGGCCTTGGCCGCATGCTTTTCGGCGAAGCGCGCCGGCTGCTGAAGTCCCTCGGCTGCAAGGGGCTTGTGGTCTGGTGCCTGGAAGAAAACGAAAACGGCGACCGCTTCTATCGTGGCCAGGGCGGAGCAGATTTCTGCGAAGGCATCGAGACCTTCGACCGCAAGCAGTTGAAGAAGATCGGCTTCATCTGGCCCTGATGCCTGCCCTCGGCGGCGGCGGTCCTGTGACCGCATTGGGCATCGATTAATCCCGCACTGCTCCAATGCCTTGTTGCGTTGCGCCATGATTCCGATTAATTGGCTGGCAGCAACCATCCTTATTAGGGGACACGCATGCGCATCGACGCAATTTCCATTGGCAAGAACCCGCCCGAAGACGTCAACGTCATCGTTGAAGTTCCGGTCGGCGGTCATCCGATCAAGTATGAGATGGACAAGGAGGCCGGCACGCTGGTTGTCGACCGTTTCCTCTATACGCCGATGACCTATCCGGGCAATTACGGTTTCGTACCGCACACGCTCTCCGAAGACGGCGATCCGATCGACGTCCTCATCGCAAGCACTCGCCCGCTGGTTCCGGGCTGCGTCATCAACGTTCGCCCGATCGGCGTTCTGAAGATGGAAGACAATTCCGGCAAGGACGAGAAGATCATTGCCGTCCCGTCGCCGAAGCTGACGCTGCGCTACGACAAGGTCAAGGAACACACCGACCTTCCCGATATCACGCTGAAGCAGATCGAGCACTTCTTCGAACACTACAAGGATCTGGAGCCCGGCAAGTGGGTGAAGATCTTTGGTTGGGGCGGTTCCAAGGAAGCCGGCGAACTCATCGTCGAAGCTATCGAACGCGCCAAGAAGGCGAAGGCCTGATCAGGCTTTCGGCATAGCGTTCAGCTTGCCTGTCAAATCCTCCGGATCGCCGTCGATCCGGAGGATTTTTTTACGCGCGGTATCGCCGGAAATGAAACTAAACGAGGATTTGGGGATACGGAGGGTCTTGGCGAGGAGGGCGATGAGAGCCTTGTTGGCCTTGCCCTTTTCAGGCACCGCGGTGACACGCGCCTTGAGATAGGTCTCGCCGTCGGCGCCGGTTTCGAAGCCGTCGATCGCGTCACGCCCAGCATTGGGCGTGAGCCGGATTGAAAGCCGGACATGGTCCGGAAAAGCCTGCCAGGCTTCGTTCACCGGAACAGCGGATAAAGCGTGTTCCACATCAGCGAGCGAATGAAGAAGATCAAGAGCAGGACAATGATCGGCGAAATGTCGATGCCACCGAGATCGGGAAGCACGCGCCGGATGGGACGCAGCACCGGCTCGGTGACGTTATAGAGGAATGTTCCGACGGAATTGACGAACTGATTGCTCGAATTTATGACGTTGAACGCATAGAGCCAGGAAAAGATGGCGCTTGCGATCAGTATGTACATATAAAGATTCAAAGCCAGATCAATGGTTTGAAATAAGGCGAGCATGTCCGTCTCCATTTCGCGGTTGACAGACATGTAGACATTGGCGACTTAACGGGCAAGTCCCATGCGCTCACGCACGATGAAACATGTTTAATGGCCCGGCGAGCGCCCTTCGCGCAGCTGCCTGAGCCGGAAAGTCTCAACCCATGTCGTTGGCTGCCAACGGAGATCGATTTGCCGCGTTCCGGCATGTCGCCTACACCTATTTTTTCTTTGCGAGATTTCTGGTCGGCTTTGCGACGCAGGTCGTCAGCGTGTCCGTCGGCTGGCAGATGTACGACCATACCGGCAACGCCCTTTATCTCGGCGCCATCGGCCTCGTGCAGTTTCTGCCGTCGCTGCTGCTCATCCTGGTGACCGGCACGGTTGCCGACCGCTACAACAGGCGGATGATCGCCGCCGTGTGCGCGGCAGTCGGCATGGTTTGCGCGGCAACGCTGCTGTTCATGACCGTGACCGGCACCTTCCAGCCCGGCTGGGTGTTCGTAACGCTTGCCGTCTTCGGGGTTTCGCGCGCTTTCCAGACGCCGGCAACGCAATCGCTGGCTCCGAACCTCATTCCTCCGGAAGATCTGTCGAACGCGGTGACGTGGAATTCCATGTCCTGGGATGCGGCCGCGATCCTCGGTCCCGTGGCCGGCGGCCTGCTTTACGGCTTGAGCCCGAATGCGTCCTACAGCGTTGCGGTGCTGTTTTTCGCCGCCGGGGCGCTTCTCACCTACATGATCCCGAAGCCGCAGCAGGCGAGGACGCAGCAGTCGAAAAGCTGGGGCGAGATTCTTGCTGGCTTCCGGTTCATCTGGTCGGAAAAGGTGGTGCTCGGCGCGATTTCGCTTGATCTCTTTGCGGTGCTGCTGGGCGGAGCCGTGGCGTTGATGCCGATTTTCGCCCGCGACATCCTGGTTCTCGGTCCGTGGGGCCTCGGGCTCCTGCGCGCAGCTCCGAGCTTCGGAGCGATCGGAATGGCGATGTTCCTTGCGACCTTTCCCCTGCGCCACAAGGTCGGGGTCTGCATGTTCATCGGCGTCGGTTGCTTTGGCCTGGGGACACTGGCTTTCGGCGTTTCGCACACCGCATGGCTGTCGATCGTCGCGCTTTCCATCATGGGCGCCTCCGACATGATCTCGGTCTATGTGCGCGAGACGCTGATCGTGCTTTGGACGCCGGATCACGTTCGCGGCCGCGTCAATGCCGTCAATATGGTCTTCGTCGGTGCCTCGAACGAGCTTGGTGAGTTCCGCGCCGGCACCATGGCACATACGTTCGGTGCGATCCCGGCTGTCGTTATCGGCGGCATCGGCACGCTCGCGGTCGCCATCATCTGGGCGGCTGGCTTCCCGCAGCTGCGCAAGATCGACAATTTCGAAGCGCCGGTTCATGAGGCGCAGCCGGCTTAACCGACACAGCCGGCGGCCTTGCGCCACAGAACCCAACGGCATGAGGCAATGACATCATTGCGCCAACGCCCTAAAACGCGATCTTGGACGTTCGAGATCGCGTTTTGGAGCGTGCGACCCTTCCTCTTCGGACAAGTTCCCGCCTGACTTCACGGCCACTGGGAACTTCGATGAAACTTCTGATGAAAATCGCTACGATGGTTTGCAGCGCCATCTCTCCGCTGCTGATTGCACACAACGCTGCCGCTGCGAGCGAATTTGTCGGCGTGCGCCAGATCGCGGCCCCCGACATAGAGCGAGGCAGCGATCTTGCCGTCACCGTGTGGTATCCCGCGGACGCTGGCGGCAAACCGATCACATTAGGCGAGAGCCCTTTTTTCGTGGGAACGGACGCCATACTCGAAGCCCCGATCTCGCGCGGGAAATATCCTTTGATCCTGCTGTCGCACGGTGCTGGTTTGGGAGGAACGCCAGAGGCTGTCAGTTGGATTGCTGCGCCCTTGGCGAAGCAGGGGTTCATCGTGGCGGCTCCCGCTCACCCCGGTAACGGCGGCGCAAACAGATCGGCCACGCAAACAATGAAGCTCTGGCTGCGGCCGGCCGATCTCACCGCAACCTTGGACGAGATCGAAAAAGACGCGGTTTTCAGGGATAGTCTCGAAACCGACAGGGTAGGGGCGCTCGGGCTTTCGGCAGGCGGCAACACCATCTTGGCCCTTGCAGGCGCTCGTCTCGATCCAAGCCGTCTGGCGAGTTATTGTGACACCGACGCCCTCAATCCCTCGCTCTGCGGCTGGGTCAGGCAAAGCGGCGTCGATCTTCATGCCATGGATATGAGGCTCGCTGGCCGGCACAATGAAGATAAAAGAATTCGGTTTGCCATGGCGATCGATCCCGCCCCGGTGGACGTGTTCGACGCCAGGACGTTTCCGGAGATTTCCATTCCCATCGAGATCGTCAACCTTGGACAACCGGGAAAAATTCCCCAAACCGCGCTGGCTTCCGGGATAGCAAAGCTTATCCCGAAAGGTCGGTATTTGACGATCGGGGATGCGAGCCACTTCAGCATGTTTGGGGAATGCAAAGCCGGTGCCGCCGACCTCGCCGAGTCCGAGCAGATCGGCGACCCCATCTGCTCGGACGGAGGTGGGCGGTCCCGCTTCGATATTCATAAGCAGTTGCTCGGCATGGCCATCGAGGCTTTTGACCGTGAGCTGAAATCGGCCCGATAGGCAGCATGGATTTCGCGGCAATAGCCGATCCCGGCATGGTCCTGATGTCGGCATCATGGATCGTCGGGTGCAAACGTCTTGTCATGCATGCCGTTTCGCGTGCATGCTGCGGCCATGAGCAACACGCCGAACATCCAGCCTGATGATCCGGAACCGGCGGCAGCGCCGGCGCCGCCTTCGCCGACCATCCGGCGGCGGGCGCGGCGGCTTGCCATCGGGGTCGGGTGCCTGCTCGCCCTGCTGGTTATCTGGGAGATCCTGACATCGATCGTCGTCTACACGGACGATGCCTATGTCAGCTCCGATTTCGTCGCCGTGGCGCCGCAGGTGACCGGCGTCGTGGTCAGCCTCGATGTCGCCAACAATCAACAGGTCAAGCGTGGAGATCTGCTGGCCGTCATCGACAAGGTGCCGTTCCAGCTTATCGTCGCTCAGCGCAGGGCCGCGGTGCAGGAAGCCGAGGCGGACCGCAATGCGCTTGCCAATGATCTGGCAAATGCCCGGGCGCGATTGAGCGCGGCGAATGACGGGCATGCGGTGCTGACGACCGATCAGGCCGCCGCGACGCAGCGGCCGGAGGCCGAAAGTGCGCAGATGAGCGAACAGGTATCGCTCGACAAGGCGTCGCAATCCGTGGCGCGGCAGGAGGCGGTGGTAGCACAGGCGCAGGCGGCGCTGGCGTTAGCGGAATGGCAGCTCGAACAGACCGATATCCGCGCGCCCGTCGATGGCACCGTCAACAATCTGACCGTCAGTGTCGGCGACACGGCAACGACCGGAAAACCGCTGATCGGCATCGTCGATGCAGCAGGCTGGCGCATCGTCGCCAATTATCAGGAAAGCTATGTGCGGCATCTGCAGCCGGCCAAGACCGCATGGGTATGGCTTGACACTCACCCCTGGCGCCTCTACCGCGCCGAGATCGAGGGTGTTGCGCGGGGTATCAGCCGAGGGCCGGATCAGGACGGGATATTGCCCTATGTCGCCCCCACCACCGATTGGATAAGGTTGCGGCGCCGCTTT
>JAGWJK010000253.1 GCA_028865845.1 Rhizobiaceae bacterium | reverse complement strand
AGGAATAGCGGATCGGCGGCCAGATCATCCAGCCGTTGTCGGTGATCTCCTTCTGCACGAAGGGATCGCGATAGTCGGTGGTCGCCAGGAACCCGCCGAATTTCGACTCAGGATAGTCGTGGATCACCGGGAACAGGATTTCGCCCTTGTAGGAGACGATGAGCGGCCGATCATTGGCGATGACATTGGCGAGCAGCGACAGTCCGAACAGGACGAGGAAGATCCAGAACGACCAGTAGCCCCGCTTGTTGCGCTTGAAGTTCGCCAGCCGGCGCTGGTTGATCGGCGACAGCGTGAACAGGCGCTTGGCCGGCGGCTGCGTCTCGCCGGGCAGCGGCTCGATCGTCTCGTACCCCTCGCGTTCGAGCTTGTCCTCGAGCTTCGTGTCCAATCACACCTCGCGCGTCTCGAAATCGATGCGTGGATCGATCCAGGTATAGGTGAGGTCCGAGATGAGGTTTATGGCCAGGCCCATCAGCGAAAAGATGTAGAGGTTGGCGAAGACCACGGGATAGTCGCGGTTCAGCACCGATTCGAACGACAGCAGGCCGAGCCCGTCGAGCGAGAAGATCGTCTCGATGAGCAGCGATCCGGTGAAGAAGGCGCTGATGAAGGCGCCGGGGAAGCCGGCGATGACGATCAGCATGGCATTGCGGAAGACGTGGCCGTAAAGCACCCGCCGCTCGCTCAGACCCTTGGCGCGGGCGGTGATGACATACTGCTTCTTGATCTCCTCGATGAAGGAGTTCTTGGTCAGCAGCGTCGTGGTGGCAAAGGCGGCGAGCGACAGCGAAATCAGCGGCAGGACAAGGTGCCAGGCATAGTCGAGGATCTTCTGCCACCAGTTGAGATCGGCGAAGTTGTCCGAGACGAGGCCGCGCAGCGGAAACCAGTCGAAAAACGAGCCGCCGGCAAACAGCACGATCAGCATGATGCCGAAGAGGAAGCTCGGAACGGCATAGCCGATGATGATGATGCCCGAGGTCCAGACGTCGAAGGTCGACCCGTCCTGGATCGCCTTGCGAATGCCGAGCGGGATGGAGATGGCATAGGAAAAGATCAGGATCCAGATGCCGAGCGAGATCGAGACCGGCAGCTTCTGCAGGATGAGATCGACGACCGTCGTGTTGCGATAGAAGCTCTCGCCGAAATCGAAGCGGATATAGTTCCACATCATCAGCCCGAACCGCGTGAGCGGCGGCTTGTCGAAACCGAACTGCTTGTCGAGCTTGGCGATCAGTTCCGGATCGAGGCCCTGGGCGCCGCGATATTTGGAGCTGCTGTCGTCGGCAGCCTGCTGCTGTGCAAGCATGTCGCCACCGCCGGAGAGGCGGCCGGTGGCATTGTCGGCCTGGCCGGTCAGCTGCGCTATCACCTGCTCGACCGGGCCGCCCGGCGCGAATTGCACGATGGTGAAGGAAATCGCCATGATGCCGATAATGGTCGGTATCATCAGCAGCAGGCGTCTGAGGATATAAGCGCCCATCAGCCCGCCGCTCCCTCACGGGAGACCATGCCCTGCCCCACCCGAATCCATCCGTCGTTCAAGTCGTTCTTTCCCTTCCGCCAATGATATCGGACGCCGTCATTTTCAGGCTGGAATTGCCGAATCGGCCTGCGTTATTTGGAACGCCGCAGGCCATTCATGCAAGTGCGCTCATTTTCCCGCGCTCTTCGACCACCAGACTTCCGGAAAGCCCATCGAATATTCCGGCAACTCTGTCGGATGCTCGAACTTGTTCCAATAGGCGATATGGAAGCTCGTCGCGTAAAACAGCGGAACCACATAGTGATGCGCAAGCAATACCCGGTCGAGCGCCCTTGCCGAAGCATCCTTCTCGGCGACATCCTTGGCAAGAATGACCTTGCTGACGAGGGCGTCGATGCCCGGATCGGAAATGCCGCCATAATTGCGCGAGCCCTGGCGATTGGCGGAGGACGAGCCCCACATGTCGATCTGCTCGTTGCCGGGATTGAGGGTCTGGGCCCAGACCGCCCAGATCATGTCGTAGTCGAAGCTGCGGACACGATTGATATATTGCGATGAATCGACCGTGCGCACGCGCGCATCGATGCCGATCTTCTTCAGGCTCTGGGTGTAGGGCAGCACCCATTTTTCCACGAAGGGACTGCCAAGCAGGATTTCGATCGAAAGCTGCTGGCCAGTCGCGGCATTGACCATCTGGTTGCCCTTGATGACATAGCCGGCATCCTTGAGGAGCGCGATCGCCTTGCGCAGATTGTCGCGCGACTTCTGCGGATCGCCGCCGACGGGATTGCTGTAGGGCGTCGTGAAGACTTCGGGCGGCACCTTGTCCTTGATCTCGTTCAGGATATTCAGCTCTTCGCCCTGCGGCAGGCCGGAGGAGGCGAGCTTGGTGCCGAAGAAGTAGCTGTCGTCGCGGCGATAGACATTGTAGGCGACCGCGCGATTGATCTCCTCGAAATCAAAGGCGTAGTTCAGCGCCTGGCGCACCCGCGGGTCCTTGAACTGATCGCGGCGCATGTTCGGAACGAGCGCCTGCATGACGCCGGTCGCCCGCAGCGGATTGGGCAGGTCTTCGCGCTTGATACGGCCATCCTTTGCGGCCGGGAAATCGTAACCCGTCGCCCAGCGGCTGGCGCTGTTGTCCTGCCAATAGTCGACATTACCGCCACGGAAGGCCTCGAACTCGACGTCGTCATCGCCGTAGTAGGCGTAGGAGATCGCGCCGAAATTGTTTTCGCCGACATTGACCGGCAGGTCCTTGCCCCAATAATCGTCGCGAAGCTCATAGCGGATGGTCGAACCCGGCGTGACGGCGGCGATCTTGTAAGGCCCCGATCCGATCACCGGCTCGAGGGTCGTGCGGGAAATGTCGCGCGGCTTGCCGTCCGGTCCGGTACCTTCCCACCAATGTTTCGGCACGATCTGAAGCAGCTGGCCGATGATGAACGGCAGTTCGCGATTGTTCTTCTGATCGAACGTAAAGGTCACGTCCCGGTCGCCGGTCTTTTCGGCTTTCGACACGTGCGCATAGTAGCTCGTCATGAACGGGTTGAGCTCTTTCGATTTGTCGAAGCTGAAGACGACATCCTCGGGCGTAACCGGAGTGCCGTCGGCGAATTTCGCCTCGGCCCTGATCCGAAACGTCGCGCTCGATATGTCGTCGGGATAGGAGACGCCTTCCGCCAAAAGGCCGTAGGCGGAGGAAATTTCGTCATCGGCGGATTTCAAGAGCGTATCGAAGACCAGCCCGACGCCGGCGACGGGATTGCCTTTCAAAAGCACGGGGTTGAGCGTGTCGAAGGTGCCGTTGGCCGACAGTTTCAGCTCGCCGCCCTTCGGCGCATCGGGATTGACGTAATCGAAATGCTTGAAGCCGGGCTGGTATTTGAGATCGCCGAGGATGGCGGTACCGATGCGAAACTGGGGCTCGTCGGCGCTCGACGGTGCCGGCAAAGCCAGCAGGCAGAAAAGAGAAAGAAACACACCTGCTTTCAGTCGAGACAACGCCATTCACGATCCCCTGATGATTTGTAGGGAATCAGCATAAGACAAATGAGGGCGAAAAACAGGACGGAATTGCTCAGCTCTTTGCAAACTGTGGCAAACGCCGCGACCTCACGCCGTTGTGGATGCTTCTTCGAGCCGCTTGCGCAGCATCAGGCGCAACTCGCGCACCAGCCTGCGATCTTCGGCCGCCTCCGGCTCGTTCGCCGCAACCACGGCAATGCGCAGCAGTTCGAGGATGATAGCCGACATCAGCGTGACCTCGTCCTTGATCGGCGGCTGTGCCCCACGCAGAATGGCGGAGATCAGTTCCTTCAGCTCGGCCCTTGAGCGCATCTTCCGCTCTTTCGGGATGTCGCGGCGCGTGGCAAGAACCGGATATTCCGGAAATGTTTCGATGAAGGCGCTCAGCCGGTCGAAGATTTCCTCGCCGCTGTCAGCCGCCGAAATCCCGGCACTTTTCTCGACGATATCCCGGAGTACCGCCTTCAGCCGTTCCAGACGCTCGATATGCAGCGCCTCGGCGAGCAAGGGCTTGGTCGGAAAAAACTGGTAAAGCGAACCGATCGACGACCGCGCCGCAGCGGCGATCTCCGTCATCGTCGCGGCGTCATATCCCTTCTGCACGAAGACCTTGGCCGCGGCTTCCAGCAGCACCGCGACACGATCATGGCCGCGCCGACGCTTCGGAACACGCGTTTGCGGCTCCCCGCTTGACTTTTGCGAGGATTCCCTCATATTTGTCATTGTGAGGATATCCTCATATTTCCCCGGAGTCCTTCATGCCTCTTTACGATCCCCAAACCACCGCCCTTGTCTCGATCGATCTTCAGGGCCTGGTTCTCGGCCGACCGCTTGCACCCCACTCTGCGCAGCAGATCGTCGAGAATACGGCCGCCATCGCCAAAAAACTAAAAGCCGACGGCGGAACCACAGTCTTTGTGACGGTCGGATTTTCCGCAGACTATGCCGATGCTGTCAACCAGCCGGTCGACGAAACCATCAGCTTTCCAGAGGGTGGTCTACCGGCCGCCGCCATGGCCGCACCCGCCGAAATCGCTGCGCTGACCCCCGATGTCGCTATTGTCAAGCGCCACTGGAGTGCCTTCTACGGCACCGAATTGGACCTGCAGCTGCGCCGCCGCGGGATCAAAACGCTCATTCTCACCGGCGTCGCCACCAATTTCGGTGTCGAATCCACCGTCCGCGATGCCTATGCCGCAAACTATGCCGTCATCGTCGCGGAGGATGCCGTCACGACATTCTCGCAGGACATGCATGATTTTGCCTGCACCAAGATATTTCCACGCATTGCGCGCATCCGCAAGACTGCTGAAATACTCGCGGGCTGATAGAAAAACACTATCCACACCATTGCGTTGCGCGTTGCAATATGACGCGCGATGCGATGCGGTTTCAAGGTCTGGCGACGGGCGCGTCCGAAAATCGGTACCCGTCCCCGGGGTTATGCGATAGATTCCCTTGCAAATCACGTCTGTGTCGCATCGATCGACGCCGGCAAGCCTGCAAGGACCAACATGATTTCTTCCCCGGCCCGGACCTTCGCCACATCAGCAAAACTGATCATCGCCGCCCTATTCGGCGCGGGTCTTGCAACCGGCGAGGCGCTGGCGCAGCAGGCCGGCCCGACGCCCGGCAGCGCCAAGGCGATCTTCGGTGCCGTCAAGCTGCCGAGCGAGGGACCGCCGCAGTCGATCGGCTTCTATGCCAAGGGCTGCCTCGCCGGTGCAGTCGCGCTGCCGACGGATGGCCCGACGTGGCAGGCCATGCGCCTGTCGCGCAATCGTCGCTGGGGCAGGCCCGAAATGATCTCGCTTCTGGAACGCCTGTCGCGCGACGCCGCGAAATATGACGGATGGCCGGGGCTTCTGGTCGGCGACATTTCCCAGCCGCGCGGCGGCCCGATGTTCAACGGCCATGCCTCGCATCAGATCGGCCTCGATGCCGATGTCTGGCTGACGCCGATGCCGTCGCACACGATGACCGCGGCCGAGCGCGAGACCCTGCCTTTCACCACCATGCTGGCGAAGAACAAGTTTCTGACCATCGACGACAAGGTGTGGACGGACTCGCGGGCGCGTCTGCTGATGCAGGCGGCAAGCTATCCCGAAGTCGAACGCATCTTCGTCAATCCGGCGATCAAGAAGAAGATGTGCGACACCTGGACAGGCGACCGCACCAATCTCGGCAAGCTGCGTCCTGAATACGGCCACGACTCGCATTTCCACATCCGCATCAAATGCCCGGTCGGCTCGGTCGGCTGCACGCCGCAGGCACCGGTTGCCGCCGGCGACGGCTGCGACAAGACGCTTGCCTGGTGGTTCACTCCCGAACCCTGGGCCAAGCCGACGCCGAAACCGGGCGCCAAACCGCCGGCAAAGCCCCGCGAAGTCATGGTTTCCGACCTTCCCAAGACCTGCCAGGCCGTGCTCAACGCGCCTGCGATCGCATCGGCAAAGGCAGCCACCTACGGCATCAAGGCGGCGGGTGCCGCCGGCGCCACTGATGTCGAGCCGGTATCGGGTCCGGCCACCGGCAACACGCCGCCAAGCGTCATTCCACAGCAATGACGATCGCCGGGAGGGTCTGATCGCACAGCCTCTCCCGGTCTTTCAAAGGGTCATGTCTTGGTATAGAAGGCGGACACATCGACCAGCCATTGCAGGGGAGCGAGAGTTTCATGGCCGACGGCAAATGCATCGCCTTGATCGCACATGATCAGAAAAAAGACGCGATGGCTGAGTTTTCCCGTCGTAACCAGCATGTGCTTTCGCAATATCGCATCGTTGCGACCGGCACGACCGGCGGACGCGTGCTCGATGTCTGCCCGCATCTCAACGTCACGCGTCTGAAAAGCGGTCCGCTCGGCGGCGACCAGCAGATCGGCGCCCTGATCGCGACCGGCGAAATCGACCTCTTGATCTTCTTCATCGATCCGCTCACACCCGTGCCGCACGATGTCGACGTCAAGGCGTTGACACGGCTTGCCGTTCTCTACGACATTCCGATGGCTCTCAACGAAGCCACCGCACAACGAC
>JAGWJK010000252.1 GCA_028865845.1 Rhizobiaceae bacterium | reverse complement strand
TCGTTGCGACAAGGCCCACGAACATGGAAGCGATGAGGACCGTCAGGATGGTCAGCAGAGTGAACATAATGATCTCTCCGAATGCAACAAAGAAATGAGCGCGCCAAGGAAAAGTTCCAACGGTCGCTTCCAGTCGTAGTGCTGCTGTTCGGCCAAGAGTTCTTCCACTGTTGCTTCCATGGCGTTGCGAAACCTCAGATTTTCTCTGAGCATGTTTTTTGCTCATCAGAAGGAACCAAACGTGCGACCTATATGGCACCTGTTAAACTGAACCTCTGGCGCAAGCCTACTCAGCCTTGAAAGCAGGTGCCAGGCTAGCCGTCCAGGAAAACGCCCAGCTCTCGCGCCACCGCTTCCGGGTCCTCCCGCTGCGGAAAATGTCCGACGTTCTGAAGGAGGATGCGCTCGAACGGTCCCGTGAACTTCTCGCGGACGGTCTCCGACATCGCCGCGGGAGTGACTCCGTCTTCCTCGCCCTGAATGAAAATTGCCGGCAGCGACAAGGACTCCGTCTCTTTCACATTATCTTCGAGCCAGACGCTCCGCGGATCGGGCTCCGCTTCCTCCCAGCGAACCCGGTAGCTGTGCAGGCTGACGGCCACCCAGTCCGGGTTCTCGAAGGATTTCGCGACGGCCTCGAAGGTCGCCTCGTCGAACCAGCCATCGGGCGCCCAGTTCTCCCACTGGATGCGGGCGAACCCTTTCGGATCCTTGGCGATTGCCTCCGCTCCGCGTTTCGTCGCCATGAACCACTGATACCAGTAGAGTTGAGACTGCCGGAACCGCGGGGTCCGCAGCCCGCCCATGCGCGGCGTCGACGAAAGCTGCGCGATGCGCTCAACGCGGTCGGGCCAGCCGATCGCCAGGCATTCGGCGATATGCGAGCCCCAGTCGTGGCCGACCACCGAGAACCGCTCGATGCCGAGTCCGTCCATCAAGGCGATCGCATCCATGGCGAGGATGCCGCCGTTCGCCGTTCTTGGTGCATTGTGGTGGCGCAAGGTCGTCGGCCCGAACCCGCGCAGGTACGGTATGACGAGCCTCAGATGACGGTCTTTCAAGCGATCTGCGACAGCGTTCCAGGTCGTGGCGTCGTCCGGCCATCCATGGAGAAGAAGAACCGGCTTTCCGTGCTGTGCTCCCGTCTCGAAGAATTCGATGTTGAGGTCTTCCGTCCGGACGTGCGGCATCACTTTGCTCCCTGTTAGTTGGAAATCGCTGTCGATTTAACCGGATCTAGGCCGCGGCGGTGATCGATCCAGCGCATGACCGGCGTCACGGTCGCGCCGTGCATGACCACCGACAGCAGGATGACGACGAACACGGTCGCCCAGACCGTCTCCACGTTCTCAAACTTCGCCTTTGCCAACACCCCTGTCAACGAATCCCTGGTCCGCGAACTGGCGACCGGCACCTTCGTCGCCGATCAGCGCAACGTCGTTCTTGTCGGCGGCACCGGAACCGGCAAAAGCCATCTGGCCATCGCCATTGCACGAGCACTCATCCGCAACGGCACACGTGGTCGGTTCTTCAATGTCGTCGATCTGGTCAATCGCCTGGAAACGGAAACGCGCGGCGGCAAGCAGGGGCGGACTGCCGATTACCTGACCCGCCTGGACTTTATCGTTCTCGATGAACTCGGCTATCTCCCATTCGCTCAGGCCGGAGGGCAATTGCTGTTTCATCTGACCAGCAGGCTCTACGAGCGCACCTCGATCATCGTCACTGCCAACCTGGCATTCGGTGAATGGCCTTCCGTCTTCGGTGACGCCAAGATGACGACTGCGCTGCTGGACCGGCTCACGCATCACTGCGAGATCATTGAAACCGGAAACGAAGCCTGGCGCTTCAAAAACCGATCTCAAGCTAAAGCCGAAGGCCCCCATCACCCGCACTTGGCCCACCCTCTGCAACCCCGGCCAGCGCCGGGCGTGCCAAGTGCTGATCGCTTACAAGAGGGGTGAATATTGGACGCCGATAGGCGGTCAGTTTTGTGCGCCGGTTAACACCTCTGATTGCGGGTTTTGAATTTGATCCGCCATATCCTGTGTCCATCAAGAATTTGCTTGTCGTTCAACGCTTCGATTGGCTTAAAGCTTCGCAAAGCTTGGAAGTTCCGGGTCCGCCTCCAGACGCAAGCCGGAACAAGTTGTCCTGCTGCATGTTTGCCTTTTCGACCGAAAAAGAGACCGAAAGGGATGGACCATGGACGACCCAACAGTGAAGTATCCGAAGCCGCCGTTCGAGAAGCAGAAGCAGCCGTTCCCCGGCGTGGCCGGCAAGATGAACCCGAAGCCGGATCACGGCGAGATCTCCTATCGGGGATCTGGACGACTTGCGGGCAGGAAGGCCCTCATCACCGGTGGCGATTCCGGCATGGGCCGCGCGGCGGCCATCGCGTACGCCCGCGAAGGTGCCGACGTCGCGATCAACTATCTGCCGGATGAGGAAGCCGACGCGCAGGAGGTGATCGCGCTCATCGAAATGGAAGGCCGCAAAGGCGTGGCGCTTCCCGGCGATCTTCGAGACGAGTCCTTCTGTGGGAAGCTGGTGGAGAATGCGGCCGCAGCTCTTGGCGGGCTGGACGTTCTCGTCAGCAATGCGGGCCGCCAGCAGCAGGCCGAGGCGCTGTCCGACATTACCAGCGACGCTTTCGACGCGACGATGAAGACGAACATCTACGCGATGTTCTGGCTCACCAAGGCGGCCCTCAAACACCTGAAGCCCGGCTCGGTCATCATCGTCACAACCTCGGAGCAGGCCTACGACCCGTCCGCCGATCTTGTCGACTATGCGATGACCAAGGCGGCGGGCATGAGCTTCACGAAGTCGATGGCAAAGCAGCTCGGCCCCAAGGGAATCCGCGTCAACGGCGTCGCTCCCGGTCCAATCTGGACGCCGCTACAGGTCGCAGGCGGCGCGACGATGGAGAAGCTCGAACAATTCGGCGGCAAGACTCCGCTCGGCCGTCCGGGCCAGCCGGCGGAGCTCGCCTCGATCTACGTGCAGCTCGCCGACCCGACCGCAAGTTATGCGACGGGGCAGGTCTATGGGTCGGCCGGCGGCGGCGGTCAGCCCTAAGAGACTGCCGCGTCGCTCGGGCCGACCGAAACTTTGACGAAGGAGATCAGTCATGCCGACGCAGATCATCCATACAACCGTCAAGGTGCCATTCAAGAAGGCCTATGCCTTCGCCTGCAAGCCGGAGAACTTCCCGAAGTGGGCGGCCGGCATGTCGAGTTCGCCACACAAGACCTATATCGGTTGGGCGGCGGAGACGCCCGCCGGCGAGGCCACCGTTCGGTTCAGCGCGCCTAACGACTTCGGCGTGCTGAATCACTGGGTGAAGCCCAAGGGCAAGCCCGAGATGGACATGCCGCATCGTCATGATGTTGATGGCAGCAAATTCCGATGTCATGGGCGAGCATACCATCGGCCGGTGGCTCCAGTTTTTTGGATGGCTATCGACAGCGGCAATGACGCTCTGTGCCATCGGTATGGGGGCAATGTTTTTATGTAATATGGGCGACAGTCGGTTGAAGGATTCGCCACCGGTGCCATCCGCTCAGCCTAGTTCGTCAATTGCCTGTTTCAGAAGCCAATTAACCCCCAGAAATGACTCGGTTTGAAAACTGTCTTCGATGTCCACAAGCTTGTCGATACGGGCCTGCGCAGACGTTATACGAGAGGCAATTGAGGCAGTATCCCGGTCTTTAAAAGCTTCGAGATCAAGGTCTATATCTACGTCCATCAAGGCTTCGGCTAAGGAGCTTTTCGCTCCATCAGCAGCCGTTCTCATTTGCTGCTGGACAATCGTCCTAGCGGCGTGGACGAACTCCGACGCCTTCTCTTGTTTCTTGTCCATCTCGGCTCGTTTCCAAATGAGAAGTTCCCTCGCTTTGCTATCGCTTCCGGCACCGATTGAACAGCTTAATTCCGCAGGCTTGATTAGGCTACCTTGGTCTTGAGATGTGAGCTTGGTCGCCAGGCAGAGCGGTTAGGAGCGTAGGCTCTACACAAGGAGCGTCCATCCCAACGGCGAGGCATGAACGGCCGCACCTTCGGCGTCCTCATCCATCGCTATCGTCGCCAAAATCCAGTCTGCCGGCAGCACGCCGGGCAGATCTTCACGGGCGAGGATGATAATGAGATCCGCTATAGTATCGAGCCCACCTCGTGTAAGTAGTTCCGGCCTTTCCAACGTCCAGAGGAAACGTGGCGTCATGGGCAGATCTGGCCTATCGCCCAGCGGACCGCCGCGATCAGGTCTTCAGGCATAGCGGGTTTCAACAGATGTTGGCCAACACCAAACGCGGGTTCCTTGTCGACAAGCGGCTCAGGTTGGCCGGAGTAGACGACAAATGGTATCTGTCGGTCAGCGAGGTGACGGACGACGTCCGAACAGATTCCATCAGATACCCGAGGATCGATGATCGCCATGAGAGAAACGTTGTCGTGGAGCCACAAAAGGGTCTCCTTGCATGTCGTGATGGACACGATGTCGCTATAGCCGTTCTCCTCAAGAACTCCTTCGATGTCGAGTGCGATGAACGGTTGGTCCTCGACCAGCATCGGGTTGCGCAATTTCGTCCCAGTAAAGTTTCAATTACGCAGACGTACACCTCGTCGCCGCGGAAGTCATCATTGCCGTTCTAATAGTTCGGACACACGGGTTCGCGACGTCATTTTGGAGCAGGTCCGACGGACCCGCGTGAAGGACCGGCAACGAAGAGCGCCAATGGGCTGATCGTCATGAACGGCAACGCGTATTCGCTTCGTCCGGCTTGGCAAACAAGGCAGCCCTCAGACCCGCTCCATCAGCCCGCTAAGCAGATCCCATTCGGAAATCCTCAGGCGCTCGTCCAGTTCCGCGAGCGTGACCTGGTCGTACACGAGGACTTCGAACTGCAGATCGACGCTGTCGATCACGTGCAGGAGTTCGTGTTCGTGGAGCCCCAGCGTCTTTGCCAGCCGCCCACGCACCTCATACATGGCCTCGATGCTTCGGACGATGAACACGATCTCGAACCTGTACGGGCCGGTTTCGTCGTCCGGCTCCCAGGCGCCGTAGACCGAATGCACCTCTTCGTGAAGGGGCCGCCACCGAATGAATCCTTCAGGATGGCCGTTACCGCGTCCTGCACCTTCGCGTCGCCGAGCTTGGCGACGAGCAGGTTCGGAAGCGCGGTCCGGTTGTAGTGGCGGGCTACCCAGTTGCCGATCCGGCCGACGTCCTTGTCACCGCAGCGCGGAGCGTCGGGCGACATGTCCAGCAGCCGTTCCCGAGGGAACGTGAACCGGCTGTTGATGTCGATCATATACGGCGCGTCGTTTGTGCCATTCTTCAGGCACACGCAGAACTTACGGCCGTTCCTGCCGGTCGCTTCCGCCGATTTGGGGTTGAACTTGCTGGATACGAGTACCAAGACCTGGTCGGCATCGAAATGCTCATTCGGCATTGTCGCGATCCAGCATTATTCAAGTGGGTGCAACTTGAATCCGACGATCCGAGCGTCAAATCGCTCGACGACGAAGGTGCCACCTCGTCCAGTTGTTCGCGGTCGGCGTTCGACCGGCCGCCATGGTGAGTCCAAAGGCCGAAATGAGGGCGCAAAGCCGACAAATGAATGGGTTGGAGCGCGCAGTCAGGGGCAGCAACTCTCGGAACGGGAATTTCCGTTGCGAGGTCAACATACGATGAACCAACGAAGTTTGCGAAACTCCCTGCCGGTCTTTTCAGGCCCTGCCGCTCGTTGTCGATTGACGAGCTACTAGCATCGCCTGCAGAACGGTATCGTCTGGTACCCCAGCGCCATCGATTTTCTGTCGGATGTATTCGATCCCCAGTCTCCCCATTTCAGTGGCCGGCATGCTCATGGAGGTCAGAGAGGGTCTCAAGAAACTGCTGGTCATGTAATTGTCGAATCCCATTACCGCCTTGTCCTCTGGGACACGAACGCCGGCGTCCGACAACGCAGCCAAGGCTGCCAAAGCATGCCGATCGGTAGAGGCCAAAATGGCCGTGGCTTCAAGACCATCTTGGCACGCATCTTTAACGCGCTGATAGGCATCGGTCTCGCCTTGTACCCCGTCGAGGACCTTGACTGAGAAATGATCCCCTGTGGATTCTAAAAAATGCATCATGCCAATGCGGCGGTCCAGGAAGTCGTACCATGCGTCGTTAGGGGTTATGTAGGCAAATTTGCGATGTCCCAGTGACCAGAGATGATGCGCGGCGAGATGACCTGCCGCCACATTATCTGTCCGTATGATCGGATAGCCGGCGTTGGGCTGTTGCCCTATCAGCACCACAGGCACAGGCATGTCTTCCGGCCGCCGTCCGACTGTCAGGTCGTGAGCAGCCGCGCACACCAATATGCCGTCCACCCGTCGTTCAAGGAATGTGGTGACATAGTCTTCGCGACGCCCCTCGTCGCCATTCGTCAATCCAAGCAGCATCGTTAGTCCATGCGCCCGCGCCGCAGCTTCTATGCCTGACATCATGGAGGCGTAGTAGGGATTGGCAGAAGGAATGATCACTCCGATGCTGTCTGATCGGGA
>JAGWJK010000251.1 GCA_028865845.1 Rhizobiaceae bacterium | reverse complement strand
CGGCGTCAAGATCCGCAACGATCGCGTCGTGCTGAATACGCCCGTCGTCGTCTATACCTGGCAGCCGGTGGTCGACGGCCTGACGAAGGCCGGACTGGTCACTGTGACCGCCACGGGGCAACATCAGCTCGACCTGAAGGCACTCCTCGATGCCGTTCTTGCCGGTACGAACTGGTCGAAACTCGGTGTTGACGCGCTTTATGGCCAGACGCGCATCGTCTCGACCGATCCGAATCGCTCCAATTCCGGCTTCATGTTCGCCGGCCTGGTCCTAAGCCTGTTTGCCGGCAACGTCGCAACCGGCGCCGATCTCGCGCAGTACGGCGACAAGGCGCAGTCGATCTTCCGCAACATGGGCTTCAAGTCGCCGTCATCGGGCAAGCTCTTCGACCAGTATCTCGCCGGCGGCCTTGGCGGCGAGCCGATGATCGTCGGCTACGAGAATCAGCTGGTCGAGTGGATCATCGCCGACCCCGATCGCTGGAAACGGGTGCAATCCAGCGCGACGGCAAAGCCGGTCGTACTCTATCCACATCCGACCGTCTATTCGGCGCATCCCCTGATCGTTATAGACGAGGGCGCCAACCGGCTGATGGAAGCGCTAACGAGCCCGAGGCTGCAGGAACTCGCCTGGACCAAGCACGGTTTTCGCGGCCCATTGGGAACGGCAAGCGGCAATGCCGACGGCGCGATCGCCGGTCTCTTGCCGGCGGAAATCGATGCTGTTCTTCCGATGCCGGATGCAAACGTCATGCTGAACTTGCTGGATAAGCTGGCGGCATAAGGGCAGGGGATCTGCTTATTTTTCAGCTAAGCCTTGCATTCTCGGTGAATCGAATGTATGGGCAGCCGCATTCCACACGTAAGGCATGGGATTGTCCGGGAGAAATCCGGATGGTTCCGCCCGGTGGCGCTCTCGAAGAGGGTGCTGTTCGCCTTGCGGAGGTTCAACCGGAAAAGGAGTCAAAGGCATGGCATTGCCTGATTTTTCTATGCGCCAGCTTCTCGAAGCAGGTGTTCACTTCGGCCACCAGACGCACCGCTGGAACCCGAAGATGAAGCCGTACATCTTCGGCGATCGTAACAACATCCACATCATCGACCTCGCCCAGACGGTTCCGATGCTGAGCCGCGCCCTGCAGGTTGTCAGCGACACCGTTGCCCGTGGCGGCCGCGTCCTGTTCGTCGGCACCAAGCGCCAGGCGTCCGAACTGATCGCCGACAGCGCGAAGCGTTCGGCTCAGTACTACGTCAACGCCCGCTGGCTCGGCGGCATGATGACCAACTGGAAGACGATTTCGAACTCGATCCAGCGCCTGCGCAAGCTCGACGAAATCCTCAACGGCGAAGCCCAGGGCTTCACCAAGAAGGAACGTCTGAACCTTGAGCGCGAGCGTGAAAAGCTCGACAAGGCTCTCGGTGGTATCCGCGATATGGGCGGCACCCCGGACCTGATGTTCATCATCGACACCAACAAGGAAAAGATCGCGATCGACGAAGCCAAGCGCCTCGGCATCCCGGTCGTCGCCATCATCGACTCGAACTGCGATCCGGACCTGATCGACTATCCGATCCCGGGCAACGACGACGCTTCGCGCGCCATCGCTCTCTACTGCGACCTGATCTCGCGCGCTGCCATCGACGGCATCGCTCGTCAGCAGAGCGCATCCGGTCGTGACCTCGGCGCTTCCATCGAAGCTCCGATCGAACCGGCCCTGGCAGACGAAGCCGAAGCCTGATTACGCCTTGAGGCGGACGGAACCTCGTCCGCCCAGGTGTGTTGATATCCGGGACAAGGCCGTTTGCGACTTCAACGAGTTCGAACGGCCTTATTCTGTTTTACGGGTTGCGCGCCGCCTGAGCGTTAAATGCAGGCATGTTCCAATCAAGAATTCCACAGTATGACGCAGCTTCATAACGCTGTCATACTTACGGGTACATTTCGTCCCTCAAATCGGTGCCGCTTCGGCTCAACGCCGCATGCCGCACCGTATGAACCGACAAGAGGAAGCTTATGACCGAGATTACGGCTGCACTGGTGAAGGAACTGCGCGAAAAGTCTGGCGCAGGCATGATGGACTGCAAGAAGGCGCTGACCGAAACCAACGGCGATATCGAAGCCGCGATCGACTGGCTGCGCGCCAAGGGCATCTCCAAGGCCGACAAGAAGTCCGGCCGCACTGCCGCTGAAGGCCTTGTCGCCATTGCTGGCGCCGGTCACAAGGCTGTTGTTGTCGAGCTCAATTCCGAAACCGACTTCGTTGCCCGTAACGATGCCTTCCAGGACCTCGCTCGCGGCATCGCCGAAGTTGCGCTGTCCACCAACGGCACGGTCGAAGCCATTTCGGCAGCGACCTATCCGGCATCCGGCAAGCCGGTCGCCGACGCCATCAAGGACGCGATCGCAACCATCGGCGAAAACATGACGCTCCGTCGGGCGGCGAAGCTTGAAGTCGAGCATGGCGTCGTTGCGACCTACATCCACAACGCTGCTGGCGACGGTATCGGCAAGCTAGGCGTTCTGGTCGCCCTGAAGTCGGTCGGCGACAAGGCCGTTCTGACCTCGATCGGTCGCCAGATTGCCATGCACATTGCTGCGACCAACCCGCTCGCGATCCGCGCTGAAGAAGTCGATGCTGCCGTCGCCGAGCGCGAGCGCAACGTCTTCATCGAGCAGTCCCGCGAATCCGGCAAGCCGGAAGCCATCATCGAAAAGATGGTCGAAGGCCGCATGCGCAAGTTCTTCGAAGAAGTCGCTCTTCTCTCTCAGGCTTTCGTCATCAACCCGGACCTGACGGTCGCTGCTGCCATCAAGGAAGCTGAAAAGACCGCCGGCGCTCCGATCGAGATCACCGGCATGGCCCGTCTGCTCCTCGGCGAAGGCGTCGAGAAGGAAGAAACCGACTTTGCTGCCGAAGTTGCCGCAGTCGCCAAGGGCTGATGGATAAATTCATTTTCGTCGGTTGACGAAATGAAACCATATCCCAGATTGGTGAAGCCATATCAGGTGGAAACCCGTGGGCATCGCGTGACAACGCGATGCCCTTCGTGTATCCGGCTTTCACAATCATTCCCCGCGATCACTTCAAGGAGCCAAGATGTCCCAGCCGATCTATAAGCGCGTATTGCTAAAGGCCTCCGGTGAGGCTCTGATGGGCAGCCAGGGGTTCGGCATCGATGTCACCGTCGCTGATCGAATCGCCTCGGATATCGCTGCTGCCCGCGCAATGGGCGTTGAAGTTGGCGTCGTCGTCGGCGGCGGCAACATCTTCCGTGGCGTCGCTGTTGCCTCCAAGGGCGGCGACCGGGTCACCGGCGACCACATGGGCATGCTCGGTACCATCATCAACGCGCTGGCGCTCGCGACCTCGCTGCGCAAACTCGATATCGACACCGTCGTGCTGTCGGCCATTTCCATGCCGGAAATCTGCGAAAGTTTCTCGCAGCGCGCCACGCTCTACCATCTGTCGCTTGGCCGGGTGGTGATTTTCGCCGGCGGCACCGGCAATCCGTTCTTCACCACCGATTCCGCTGCAGCGCTGCGCGCTGCCGAAATGGGTGCCGAGGCGATCTTCAAGGGCACGCAGGTGGACGGCATCTACTCCGCCGACCCAAAGAAGTATCCGGACGCCGAGCGCTTCGATCATCTGACCCACAGCCAGGTGCTGGAAAAGGGCCTGGCGGTCATGGATGTTGCCGCGGTTGCATTGGCGCGCGAAAATTCAATACCGATCATCGTCTTTTCCATTCACGAAAAGGGCGGCTTTGCGGAAATCTTGACCGGCGGCGGCCGCAAGACCATCGTATCCGACGATTGACGTTCTTCTGGCATCGGCTTCTCACGGTGCCGCCTACCATACGGGAGTAAACACATGAGCGAAAACACCGACCTCAAGGAACTGAAGCGCCGCATGGATGGCGCTACCGCCGCGTTCAAGAGCGATATCGCCTCGCTGCGCACCGGCCGCGCCTCCGCCAACATTCTGGATCCGGTCACGGTCGAAGCCTATGGCTCCCGCATGCCGCTGAACCAGGTCTCCAATATCACGGTGCCGGAGCCGCGCATGCTCGCCGTCTCCGTCTGGGACAAGTCGATGGTCAGCGCCGTCGAACGCGCGATCCGCGAATCCAATCTCGGCCTTAATCCGATCATCGATGGCCAGAACCTGCGCATTCCGCTGCCGGAGCTCAACGAAGAGCGCCGCCGCTCGCTGGTGAAGGTTGCCCATGAATATGCCGAGAAGGCGAAGGTGGCGATTCGCCACGTTCGTCGCGATGGCATGGACGGTCTCAAAAAGGCCGAAAAGGATGGCGACATCGGCCAGGATGAGAGCCGTTCTTTGTCCGAGCGTGTGCAGAAGATGACCGACGATACGATTTCGGACATCGACCGCTTGCTCGTCGACAAAGAAAAGGAAATCATGCAGGTCTAAAATAATTCAGAGCCTGCTTCCTGCCGCCGAACGAAACCGGACCCATATGTCAGCTCCCACGTTCTCCGCCGTCCCTGAGCACGTCGCCATCATCATGGATGGCAACGGGCGCTGGGCCAATGCGCGCGGTCTGCCGCGCACCATGGGCCACCGCAAGGGCGTCGAGGCCGTACGCGAGACGGTGCGTGCCGCCGGCGATGTCGGTATAAAATACCTGACGCTCTTTGCCTTCTCGTCCGAGAATTGGCGCCGCCCGGAAACCGAGGTCAGCGATCTTCTCGGCCTGCTCAAGGCGTTCATAAGGCGCGATCTGGCGGAACTGCATCGCCAGAACGTCCGTATCCGGGTGATCGGCGACCGCAACAATCTGCGCAGCGATATCCTTCCCCTGCTGATCGAGGCGGAGGAAACCACCAGGGACAATACTGCCCTGACGCTGGTCATTGCCTTCAACTACGGCTCCAGGGACGAAATCACCCGTGCCTTCGTCAGCCTTGCCAAGGATGTCGAGGCCGGCCGGCTGCGTCCGCAGGACATCACGCCCGATCTGGTCGACGCCCGGCTGGACACAGCGGGAATTCCCGATCCGGACCTCATCATCCGCACCAGCGGCGAGGAGCGGCTGTCGAACTTCCTGCTCTGGCAGGCCGCCTATTCCGAATTCATGTTCATGCCCGAATACTGGCCGGATTTCAGCCGCGATCTCTTCTTTTCGGCGCTGGAAAAATACGCCGCGCGTGATCGGCGGTTCGGTGGTCTTTCCGCCAAGCAGGCCGCGGCCGTGGGGTCCTGATGAGCCGCGAACTCAGGCTGCGGATTATTTCCGGCATCATCCTTGCCGCCGTGGTGCTTGCCGCGACGTGGTATGGCGGCCTGAGCTTCCGCCTGCTGTCGGCGGTAATCGGCCTGCTCGTCTATTACGAATGGTCGACCATAACGGACATGCATGGCCGCGATCCGCAGGGCAATGCGCTCGGCTGGCTGGGCCTGGTGCTGATCGCCATCGCCACCTTGATGGAAGAATCGGTTTATTCCGTGGAGGTGCTTGTCGTCTTCGTCGCCATAGCGGCGATCATGGTCGCCATGCGCCGCAAGAGCTGGTGGCTGCCCGGCGGCATAGTCTATGCCGGACTGACGACGATCTCGCTGGCAGAGATCCGGGATGACGATCTGCGCGGTTTCGTGCTGATGCTTTTCATCTTTGCCACGGTCTGGGCGACGGATATTTTCGCCTATTTCGTTGGACGCGCGATCGGCGGCCCGAAACTCGCGCCGCGCATCTCGCCGGGCAAGACCTGGTCGGGCGCCATCGGCGGCGCGATCGCCGCCGTGATCGCCGGATCGGCGGTCGTCTGGAGCTTTTTCTCCGCAGATGGTTTATGGATTCCGATACTTACGCTGATGCTGTCGATTTGCAGCCAGATCGGCGATCTTTTCGAGTCTTTCATCAAGCGGCGATTCGGAGTGAAGGACTCCAGCCATCTGATTCCGGGCCATGGCGGGGTCATGGATCGGGTCGACGGACTAATTTTTGCTTGTTTTGCGGCGTTTTTGCTGGCTATCGTAATTTCGTTGACAATGAGCGATGAGACTATGTCGCTGGGCGGTGTGTTGCTTGGTGTCTGAAATCAACGCGAATAGGATCGTTGTATGGGTAGCGCTGCAGGCATCATCGGCTTTTTGACGAACAACGTCATCACCTTCGTTTTCGTTCTGTCGCTACTCGTTTTCGTGCATGAGATGGGCCATTACCTCGTCGGACGCTGGTCCGGCATCAGGATCATGGCGTTCTCGATCGGCTTTGGCCCGGAGATTGCCGGCTTCACCGATCGGCACGGAACACGCTGGAAACTTTCAATTATTCCGCTCGGCGGCTATGTGCGCTTCTTCGGCGACGAGGATGCCTCAAGCAAGGTCGATGTCGACCAGATCGCTTCGATGACCGAGGAGGAGCGGGCGCGCTCCTTTGCCGGCGCCAAGCTCTGGAAGAGGGCGGCGACCGTGGCGGCCGGTCCCATTGCCAATTTCATTCTCGCCATCGTGATTTTCGCGACGCTCTTCGGCGTCTACGGCCGAACGGTCGCCGATCCCGTCGTTGCGGTCGTTGCGCGCGGCAGCGCCGCAGCGGCAGCCGGGATCGAACCG
>JAGWJK010000250.1 GCA_028865845.1 Rhizobiaceae bacterium | reverse complement strand
TGCGATCCGGAACTGACCTATTCCTGCCCGTCGTCTTTGACTGCCGTTTCCGGTGCCGACGCGCTGACGCACGCGATCGAAGCCTATACGACAGCGCGGCGCGAGCCGACCGGGACGATCGTCCACGAGCACGTCTTCCTCGGCAAGAATGCGCTTAGCGACAATTACGCGCTGATGGCGATCGCACATATTTGCGCAAGTCTGAAGCCTGCCTATGACGATGGCGGCGACCGCGTCGCGCGTGAAAGGCTGATGCTCGGCGCGACGACGGCCGGTCTAGCCTTCGGAACGGCGGGAACCGCCGCAGCGCATGCGGTGCAGTATCCGGTCGGTGCCATGACGCATACGCCGCATGGCATGGGCGTGGCGGTGATGATGCCGTACGTGATGGAATTCAACCGCAATCATTGTGAAGCCGAGCTGGGTGAGATCGGCGTGGCGATGGGCCTCGATCTCGCCGGTGCATCGTCCTTCGAGCGCGCGTCCAGGACCATCGATGCGGTCGATGCTCTTTTCGCGTCGATCGGTATTCCAAAGACGATCGCCGATCTCGGCGTCGTCGAAAGCCAGCTGCCCATTGTCGCCGAACAGGCGATGGGCAGCGCCCGCCTTATCAAGAACAATCCCCGTCCGCTGGACTTGGAGACGATGGCAATATTGGTGAAAGCCGCCTTCAGCGGCGACCGCAGCCACCTCCGAGCCATGGCATCCGATCGAAAGGCAAGATAGACATGAACGCCATCCAGAAAATCTCCGCCGCCATCAGCTTCGATGTCGCCTCCATCCCGACTGATCTCCATATCGGCGGCAAATGGCGCCCGGCTTCCAGCGGCAACAGGGCCGATGTGCTCGACCCGTCCACTGGCGTCGCCATCGCCTCGGTTGCCGATTGCACCGTGGACGACGCCATGGAAGCGGTCGCCGCCGCGCATGCTGCCGCTGCCGGATGGGCTGCGACAGCGCCGCGCAAGCGCTCGGAAATCTTGCGCCGCTGCTTCGAGCTGATGATCGAACGCAAGGACATGCTGGCGGAATTGATCAGCCTCGAAAATGGCAAGGCGCTGAACGATGCCCATGGCGAAGTCGCCTATGCCGCTGAATTCTTCCGCTGGTTCTCCGAGGAAGCCGTGCGGCTGAACGGCGACATCTATTCGGCCCCCTCGGGTGCCAACAAGATCATCGTCCAGCATCAGCCGATCGGGATTGCCGTGCTGGTCACGCCCTGGAACTTCCCGGCGGCGATGGCGACGCGCAAGATCGCGCCGGCGCTTGCGGCGGGCTGCACCTGCGTGCTGAAGCCGGCGACGGAGACGCCGCTCACGGCTTTCGCGCTGGCCGAAATCTACAAGGAAGCCGGCGTGCCCGACGGCGTTGTCAACGTCATCACCACGACGCAGGCCGGCCCGGTGGTCAGCGCCATGCTGCATGATCCGCGCGTACGCAAACTCTCGTTCACCGGCTCGACACCGGTCGGACGCAAGCTGCTGCACGAGGCCGCGGATACCGTCATCTCCTGCTCGATGGAGCTCGGCGGCAACGCGCCGTTCATCGTCTTCGACGATGCCGATCTGGACGCCGCGATCGAAGGGGCAATGGTTGCCAAGATGCGCAATGGCGGCGAAGCCTGCACGGCGGCAAATCGCTTCTATGTACAGAAGGGAGTCGTCGACGAATTTTCCAAGCGCCTGTCGGAGCGGATGAGCGCGATGACGGTCGGTGCAGGCTACGACAAGGCCACCCAATGCGGGCCGGTGATCAACAAGACCGCGCTGGACCGCATCGCCGGGCTGGTCGAAGACGCAACGGCGCGGGGCGCCAAGGTTCTGACGGGCGGAAAGCCGCTTGATCAAGCCGGCTATTATTTCCCGCCGACGGTGTTGAAGGACGTAACGGCGGATGCGGACATCACCGCCGCCGAGATTTTCGGACCCATCGCAGCCATCACCACTTTCGAGACGGAAGAGGAAGTTATCCGGGCCGCCAACGATACGGAGTTTGGGCTGATCTCTTACGTCTACACCCGCGATCTAAGCAGGGGGCTGCGTGTGTCGGAGAAGATGGAGAGCGGCATGGTCGGCCTCAATCGCGGCCTCGTCTCCGATCCGGCCGCACCATTCGGCGGCACCAAGCAGAGCGGTCTCGGCCGCGAGGGCGCGCATCACGGCATCCTCGAATTCTGCGAGACCAAATATATCGCCGTTACCTGGTAACAGACATCGCGCATTCCTGCCCGCAACGAAACCGAGGCCGATCAGCTCGACCTCGGCAGCGGCAGTATGGCGGCTGATCAAATTCTGATCCACTTGTTAAGCGAAACGTGATCGTTTCATCTGCAAATGGAAAGATTTCGGTCTATCGAAGACCGCCTTGAACCGTTTAGATGGCTTCGGGATGCGAGGCGGATTCGGAGCAATTTTTCAATGACTGATATAACGACGCGCCAGCGGAAGCCGGCGGCGCAGACTTCGAGTTCGCGCCCTTTGCTGATCGCTCTCCTCGTCGCAGGTGCCTTTTTCATGGAAAACCTGGACGGCACGGTCATCGCCACCGCTCTACCGCAGATGGCAATTTCCTTCGGCTCGCGTCCGGTTGATCTCAACATCGGCATGAGCGCTTATCTGTTGACGCTCGGTGTCTTCATCCCCATCAGCGGCTGGATCAGCGATCGTTTTGGTCCCCGCCTGGTCTTTACGTCGGCGGTTATAGTCTTCACGCTCGCATCCGTATTATGCGGTTTTGCCAATGGTGTCGGCTCCTTCGTCGCGATGCGCGTGCTACAGGGCATCGGCGGCGCGATGATGGTGCCGGTCGGTCGGCTCGTGGTCCTCAACAACACGCCGAAGGAACAGCTGATCTCGGCGATCGCGACGATCACCTGGCCGGCCCTGGTGGCGCCGATCCTCGGGCCGCCGCTCGGCGGCTTCATTACCGACCATGCGAGCTGGCGCTGGATCTTCTTTCTGAACCTTCCGCTCGGCGTTCTGGCCCTGATCTTCGCCGTCATTCTCATCCCGGAAATGAAGAGTGCTGCGAGGCCGCCTTTCGACTGGATTGGTTTCGTCGTCAGTGGTCTTGGACTGGCAAGCCTGATGTATGGGCTCGAGCTCATCGGTCGCCCGGATCCCGCCTGGTTGGAAGCCTGGAGTTACGTGGTCGCCGGCAGCGTTCTGCTCGCTGTCGCGACATTCCACTTTCTGCGAACCGAGCATCCGCTGATCGATCTTTCCGGACTTCGGCAGCGGACTTTCGCCATTACCATATCCGGCGGCTCGCTGTTTCGTATCGCGATCGGTGCCGTTCCCTTTCTGCTGCCGGTGATGTTCCAGGTCGGCTTCGGGCTCAGCGCGTTTCACGCCGGGATGCTCACCCTCGTCGTTTTTGCGGGCAATCTGGCCATGAAGCCGGGCACCACGCCGATCCTGCGGCGTTTCGGCTTCAAGCCGGTTCTCGTGGTCAACGGCGTCCTCAACGCGATCTTCATCGCGCTTTGCGCACTATTTTCACCCGAAGCGCCGCTTTGGTTCACCGTTCCCGTGATGTTCATCAGCGGCATGTGCCGGTCGATGCATTTCACGGCGCTGAATACCATCGCCTTCGCGGATATCCCGCCGCAACAGATGACGGGCGCGAATACGCTATTCAGCACGGCGTTTCAGCTGACCATGGGGATGGGCATCGCCGTCGGCGCCATCGGCATCCGCATCGGCCAGGCGATCAGCGCGCCGATCGGATTGGGCGGCGTGACGGGCATAGAGTTCCGTCTCACCTTCCTCATGCTCGGCATCATCGCGTTGCTTGCGGTGTTCGATTGCCTCTCGCTTGATCCGAAGGCGGGCGACAATGTCTCACGCAAGCCGAAACTGACTGCTAAGAAGGCAGCCTGACAGAATGTTATGGCGCTCGTCTCGGATGTCGGACCGCGCGGCACTAATTAAAGTGGATCAGGTTGTAGCGCATCATTAGCGTGGGCACGATGGCCAGAATTAGAAGGAGCATCCCGATGCTCGCCGCACGCAACATTTTTATCCGGCGGGTGCGTTGACCGGTCCAGTCGTATGTCATTCTACGCGTCTCCTCTTCCGTGGTGATAAAAGGGCAAGAATTTCAATACCAGTCAATACCAATGGGAGAATATTATTCCTAAATAACCTTCTAATATATCAGGTCGAAAAATATCCATCCGGTTCGGAGCCGAACCGAGTGGATTTGGCGCTATTTTCACTGAGAGATCGTTTTGTGGCGCCGATCATGGTTATATAACCGGCGAAGATGTCCTGACGCTTGCGTCCGGATGGGAGATTGCTTCGGAACAGAGGAAAATACGTGATGAGCAAGATGCGTGCCCTGGTACTGGAACGTCAGCATGAGCTGGCGCTTCGTGATATCGACCTGCCCCAGGAGGTCGGACCGGGCGAAGTCAAGATCAAGATACATACGGTGGGCGTCTGCGGCTCCGACGTGCATTATTATACGCATGGCCGCATCGGTCCGTTCGTGGTCAACGCGCCGATGGTGCTCGGCCATGAAGCGGCCGGTACGATTGTCGAAGTCGGCGCCGGCGTCACGCATCTGAAAGTCGGCGATCGTGTCTGCATGGAGCCCGGTATTCCGGACCCCAACTCCAAGGCCAGCCGTCTCGGCATGTACAATGTCGATCCCGCCGTTTCCTTCTGGGCAACGCCGCCGATCCACGGCGTCCTGACCCCCTTCGTCATTCATCCCGCCAATTACACCTTCAAGCTGCCTGACAATGTCAGCTTCGCCGAGGGTGCCATGGTCGAGCCCTTTGCAGTCGGCATGCAGGCCGCCACCAAGGCGCGGATCACGCCCGGCGACACCGCTGTCGTGCTTGGCGCCGGCCCGATCGGCACCATGGTGGCTATTGCCGCCCTTGCCGGCGGTTGCGCCCGCGCCATTGTCGCCGATCTCGCCCAGCCGAAACTCGATATCGCTGCCCAGTACCAGGGCGTCATCCCGGTCAACATCCGCGAGAAGAACCTTCTCGAAGAAGTCTCGCGCCTGACGGACGGCTGGGGTGCGGATGTCGTATTCGAGTGCTCCGGTTCGCCGAAGGCCTGGGAGACGGTCATGGAATTGCCGCGTCCGGGCGGTGCCATCGTTGCTGTCGGCCTGCCCGTCAATCCGGTCGGCTTCGACGTGTCGACGGCGTCGACCAAGGAAATCCGCGTGGAGACCGTCTTCCGCTACGCGCATCAGTATGAGCGGTCCATCGCGCTCATCGCGTCCGGCCGTGTCGATCTGAAGCCGCTGATTTCCGAAACCTTCGGCTTCGAGGATTCCATCAAGGCCTTCGATCGCGCCGTGGAAGCACGTCCGACGGATGTGAAGCTGCAGATCGTGATGGATAAGTAAGCTTCTGCTTTCGCCGCCGCGTGATCCCGGTCATGCGGCGGCCTGTCCTTTGTCTTATCCCGTTAAAACTCGCTCGCGGCTTGGGGATCGTCGCTCGACCCGTAGACGGCTGCGCAATAGCGATGTTAGCGTAGCGCCGCTTAGAGAAACCGGCGGCAACGCCTCCAAACGGGAAGGGCCACGGTGCCGCACGACGTCGCATTGATAGCACTGATCTCCGCAAGTTTCGTTGTGGCTGCCGTTTTCGGTTACCTTGCCGACCGGCTGCATTTGCCGCCGCTGGTCGGATATCTCGTCGCTGGCGTCCTCATCGGCTCGTCTACACCCGGTTTCGTAGGAGACAGTGCGCTTGCTTCGCAACTGGCCGAGATCGGCGTCATCCTGCTGATGTTTGGTGTGGGCCTGCATTTCTCGGCAGCGGATCTGCTCGCTGTGCGCGGCGTTGCCATCCCCGGTGCCATCGGCCAGATCGCCCTTGCGACGCTGGTGGGCATTGGGCTCACCTCCCTCTGGGGCTGGAGCCTTGGTGCGGGGCTTGTCTTTGGCTTGAGCCTGTCCGTCGCCAGCACCGTGGTGCTGTTGAAGGCGTTGGAGGACCGAAACCTCGTCGATTCGACCAGTGGCCGCGTCGCGGTCGGCTGGCTGATCGTCGAAGATTTGGCAATGGTGCTAGCGCTCGTGCTGCTGCCGGCTTTCGCCGGCGTTCTCGGCGGCCATGCCGATGCGACCGCGGGCGCCTCGACGCCCATCGCGCTGACTATCGGCATTACTCTCCTAAAGGTCGCGGCTTTTGCCGCCGTCGCGATCTTCGTTGGCCCGAGGGTTGTTCCCTGGCTGCTGATTTCCGTCGCGCGCACCGGCTCGCGTGAATTGTTCACGCTCTCGGTGCTTGCCATTGCGCTGGGGATCGCCTTTGGAGCGGCGGAAATCTTTGGCGTCTCCTTCGCTCTCGGCGCATTTTTCGCCGGCGTGATCATGAGCGAGTCTCGTCTCAGCCATCGCGCCGCTGAGGATTCCCTGCCGCTGCAGAATGCTTTCTCCGTGCTTTTCTTCGTCTCGGTCGGCATGCTGTTCGACCCGTCGGTGCTGCTGCGCGAGCCGCTGTTTGTCCTGGGCACGTTGCTTCTGATCATCGTCGGCAAATCGCTGATTGCCTTTGGCGTAGTCGTTCTGTTGCGCTATCCCGCCAGCCTGGGCTTTGCCGTTTCGGCAGGGCTTGCGCAGATCGGCGAATT
>JAGWJK010000249.1 GCA_028865845.1 Rhizobiaceae bacterium | reverse complement strand
CGATGATCCCGTCATATTTGCCGACGGTCAGCGCGGGGATGATGCCGTCCCAATCCTGCGCGACGAAGCTGCAGGATTTCTCCATACGCTTGCAGAGCTCCTTGCCGACGTCGATATCGAAGCCGGTGAGTTGGCCGTTGGCGTCGATCGCGTTCCACGGCGGCGACGAGCCTTCGGTCGCCATGGTGATGGTTGGCGGATCTTTGGCAAAACTCGGCGAAAGACCAAACATGGTGATAAGCAGAACTAGACTGACGATTTGTCTTTTCATGTTTTCTCCTCTGGAAATTATGAGCATAGGATCGACACGGCACGGGGTTGCCGTGCTGGTTGATTGTGAAAGTGACAGTTCGAGCTGATGCCGGTTCAGAGCGCCTGGCGTGGTCGAAATGCTGCCGGTCGTAGAATAGGACCGGGTGGAGCTCCGGAGAGATGTGCCTCAAGGAGATTGAAAAGCCGCGAAGCGACGAAGGTGAGAGCGAAATAGATCAGGCCGGCAGCGAGGAATATTTCGTAAGGCGCGAAGGTTTCCGAAACGAGCTTGCGCGCCAGCCCGGTGATCTCAAGAAGCGTCACGGTACTTGCGAGTGATGTCGCCTTCAACATTCCGATCACCTCGTTGGCATACGACGGCAGTACCATGCGAAGAGCGATTGGAAAGACGATCCTCAGCCGGATCTGCATGGCCGACAGGCCGATGGCTTGGCCCGCTTCGATCATGCCGCGGGGCACAGCCTGGATGCCGCCCCGGAATATCTCGGTCGTATACGCGGCGCTATTTAGTGAAAAGGCAAAAAGCGCACACCAGAAAGGGTCGGCGAAAAAACGCCAGAAGATGCTGTGGCGGACGAACCCGATCTGGCTGAGGCCGTAATAGACCAGGAAAAGCTGTACCAGGAGCGGCGTGCCGCGAAAGACGTAGGTGTAGGTCAGAACCGGCAGAGACTGCAGCCTATTCGGCGAAGCCCGCAGAAAGGCGAGGGGTACCGACAGGGCAAATCCGATGACAAGTGAAAGCCCGGCTAGCAGCAGGGTCAAGGGGACTCCACCCAGCAAGGTGAGGAAGGCGTCGGAAACGAGTGCAAGTTTCATGGCCAGCTCTCAATGAACCTGGATGGCCACACGCCGTTCCAGCACGTGGAAGGCCAGCAGCGACAGGCTGGTGAGGGAAAGATAAAGTGCCGAAGCGGCGAGATAGAAGCTTAGTGGATCGCGCGTCGAACCGGCGCCGACAAACGCGATCCGCATGATATCGGAAAGCCCGACGACCGAGACGAGCGAGGTGTCCTTCAGAAGCGAGATCCAGAGATTACAGAGAGCCGGCAGCGCGACCCTCGCCATCTGCGGCAGGATGACCAGCAGCCAAGTCTGCCAGGCTGCAAGTCCGATCGATAACGCTGCCTCCGTCTGACCGCGTGGAATGCTCTGTATCGCTCCGCGAAGAATCTCCGTCGCATAGGCCCCAGAGACAATGGTCAGGCTGAGGACGCCCGCCCAGAAGGCGTTAACCTCGACATAGGTGCCGACGAGCGCGCTCAGGGCCGCCGTCCCTCCGAAATAAAAGAGCAGAATGACCAAAAGTTCAGGTAGGCCGCGGATGGTGGTTGTGTAGCCGTCGGCAACGGCACGCAGCACCGTGAAGCGCGAGAGTTTCGCCGCCGCACCCAGCAAGCCGACTGCAAGGCCAAAGGCGCCGCTTGTCGCAGCGACCAGTACCGTCGTTCGCAACCCGTCCAGAAACTGCGCGAGGAAGCCGTTCATCTCCCTCTCCTGTCACTGCGCGTGCCCAGGAAGCGGCTAAGCCGCTCCGATTGCGGATGCGCAAAGAGATCCGCCGTGCGGCCCTCTTCCTCGATCCGGCCGCCATGCATAAACAGCGTGCGGTTGGAGACATCGCGGGCAAAGTTCAATTCGTGCGTGACGATGATCATGGTCCGCCCTTCTGCGGCTAACATGCGGATAACCCGCAGCACCTCGCCGATCAGTTCCGGATCGAGCGCCGAGGTCGGCTCATCGAACAGCAGCACGTCCGGCTCCATCGCTAACGCCCGGGCGATCGCTACTCGCTGGCGCTGGCCGCCGGAAAGGTGGTCGGGGCGTGCGTCGCGTCGATCAAACATGGCAACCTTGCGAAGGTAGAGTTCGGCGCGCTCGAGCGCCGCCTTATGGCTGAGGCCGAGCACATGTTTAGGTCCCACCATGACATTCTCCACCACGGTGCGATGAGGCCAGAGATTGAAATTCTGAAACACCATGCCGAGCGATGCCCGCACGCGCTGCGCCTGACCGGCATCACCGATCCGCCCACGGCCGCTTCCGGTCGAATTGCGAATATCCAGCTTCTCGCCTCGAAACCATACCGCGCCGCGATCGGGGACTTCCAGGAGGTTGAGGCAGCGAAGAAACGTGCTTTTGCCGGAGCCGCTGCTTCCTAGAATCGAGATCACGTCCTGGCTGCGGGCCAAAAGATTGACACCGCGCAGGACTGGGTGATTGCCAAGCGTCTTGTGTATATCCTCGGCGACAATCGCAGCTTCTGCCTCGGTGACGGACGAATGTGACTTTTTGACTACGACGCGCATGGGGATTTGTGCTCAATAGTGAGGGAAATTGCTGGAACGTACGCAAATGCCGCTGCGAGTTGCATAAACAAATCTTGGCGATGACTTCAGGAAACATCGGGCTGGCGGCCACGTCAATTTATAAGCGTCGAAATATTTCGATAAGCCTGGCTTATATGGCATTTGTCGTAATTGACCGCGCTGGTTACGAATGTGCACGCTTATTGATCAATCGACTTGTAATTTGCGTATAATTTGGAGTTATGATCTGGGGCGACAGATTGTAGGTTCAACCTCATGCCCGACCTCGCCAGCGCTGACGTAAAACTTCGCCAGCTCCAGATCCTCCGAGAAGTGCTGCGAAGCGGCTCCGAGCGATATGCCGCGCGGCTACTCAAGATCAGCCAGCCGGCTGTCAGTCAGCAGATCAAGCAGCTCGAGGCCGCACTGGGGCTTAAACTCTTTCTGAGAGAAAAGAACCGGCTGATCCCGACGCATCAGGCCTGGGAGCTCTACCGCGACATCGAGGTCGGCTTTGCCAGTCTCGATAGGGTCGGCAGATCGGTCGCCACGCTGAAGGGGGAAGAGCCGAGCGCAATCAGTCTAGCCGCTCCCGGCATCTTCTGCTTCCGGCTTCTCCCGCAGGTGGTCCGCGCCTTGCGCAACCGCGATCCGTCCCATTCCGCGCACATCCGGTCCGGCAGTTACCAGCAGACGGCTGAACATATCCTCAACGGACGCGCCGACCTCGGCATATCGCGGCTGCCGCTCGATGAACGAATCTTCGAATGGCAGCCGGTGGCCACGGCTCGCAACATTTGCCTTTTTCACCCTGAGCACCGGTTTGCAGCGAAAGAACTGGTGGTTGCTGAGGACCTGGTCGGCGAGCCGCTCATCGACATCGAGCCGCAGTTTTCCGCGCATCAGATGAACATCAACGCGTTGCGCTACATGGGCGTAGAGCCGGATATTGCCGTCGAATTCGACGCCAGCGGCCATGATGCAGGCTTCGTCGCAGCCGGGATCGGCGTTTCGATCACCAACCAGGTCATCGCCCGTGAATACGGGCATTTCGGTCTGTCCTCGCGACCGTTTGAGCCCGGTGCGGTCTACCACTATGTTGTATTCTGGCGCCGTGGCCGAACATTGGACGATCGATTGCGCTTTGTTGTGGAGAGTGTCGCGCGAATTTTCAGAGATGACGCAAGATAGCGCTATCGCATTGGCACGAACTCGAACTCGTTGTCGGGATGTTTTCGTATAGTCAAACAGAACAGACACATCTAGGCTTTGTTCCCAGCATTCCCGATACCCAGGAGGGTTGTCGGTCCGATATCCTTCGAGACCTGCATATTTCCGTAAGAAGCCACGCAATCATTCGCTTCAATGAGGCCTACCTCTCCGATAATCTCAAAGCTTCAGCTTGCCTTTCGCTATTGGAAAAACTCCGGCTCGTAGAGCGATGAGGATAGCTGTTCGGGACCGGTCGAACGGATGACGAGCTGGTGCTCCAGCTTCACGCCTTCGCCTCCGTCCTTGCGCGCGACGAATGTCCCGACGCAAAGGATCATACCCTCCTCAATGGAGCCTTGGTGAATTGCGCCATCCGCAAAACCTGGACGGCGGCCGATCGCGGGATATTCGCCAGTGCTCATCCCGTTTCCATGAGCGATGCGGTGCCACTGATGATAATCGTCGGGTAAATAAAGAGCTTTTCGGATGATCTCCGAGAAGGGGGCGCCGACCTGCAGCAGTTGTGTGTTGAAGGTGATTTGGTCGTAGGCGCGGCGGTAGAGGTCTTTCTGCTCCACGGTCGGCGCGTTGCCGCAGACAAATGCTCTCGACAGGTCGGCGCCGTATCCCAATGGTCCAATCAGATCGCAATCGAAAGAGACCATCTCGCCGGATTCAATCTTTTTATGGCTCGCCTCCTGATGCCAGGGATTGGTGCGAAGCCCCGATGTCAAAAGACGCGTCTCTAAATATTCTCCGCCCAATTCGATATTGACTTGATGCATTTCGGACCAGAGCGCCAGTTCCGTTACGCCCGGTCGCAACTCTTGCCTGATGCGCGCTATACCCGCTTCGCAAACGTCGATAGCCATGCGGGTCGCAACGATCTCGTCTTCCGATTTTATCGAACGTGCCCGCTCCATCAGCTCCTGGGCGTTATCAGTTGCGGTCAATCCGGTCCGTTCCAGCGCGATAAGACCCTGCCGGTCGATGCGATCGACGAAGATACGGGGTCGCACAATTCCATTGCCGTCGCATCCTACAATATCAGCGATTTCCGCCGCGAAATTCGCTGCATGAACCGGGGATTCCGATCCGCCGTAATAGTAGAACCACGGTTGGGCGGTTCGCACTTCATCAATGACCGGCAGACCGGCGGCGTGCTGAACCCGGCCTCCCATCTCGAAGAGAATGATCTTGCCGCTTCTAAGGACGAGGCAATATCTTCCGGGATTGCGCATCGTCCAGATCTGCATGTTGCGGGCGCCGCTCGCATAACGGATGTTGACGGGATCGAAGAGCAGCAGTGCGTCGCAAACGTGCGCATCCATCGTCGATTGCAGCCGGCGGATCCGATATCGGTGCAAACGCTGGATATCCAGGTCGTAACGCTTCCAATCCAGCCGATGTTTGTGCTGGACCTCTATCGGCGGAAAGGCGTCGGCGACAGACGATTGTCCGGGGATGACAGTCCAGCCGGCTTCACCGGCATATTCGCTATTCAAGTGCTCGCCAGGGCGAGGCGTATTCTGAGACATGTCGGTATTTCCTGATTTTTTACCGGCGTGGCGACCACGCCGCGGCCGCAGGCTCACACTTGCAAAGTGCGATCGATACGCTCCAGCGGCGGGTGGATAAGTCTGTGCCCGTTCACTTCAGCAACGCGCGCGTATCTCTGGCCATCGCCGGAAGCGCTGCCTCCGGGGCCAGCTTCCCGGTATAGACTTTCTGCATGTAGTCGATGATGATCTGGTGGATTTTTATCCCGTTCGGACCGGGAAAGCTCGGCCACGCGGTTGCGTTCGCAACACTTTCAGCGGCAATTTTCATGTCCGGTCGCGCGGCATAGTATGTGCCGAGTTTGTCGGCGGTCCGCACAGCATCTATATTGAACGGCAGGAAACCGGTCATCTTTCCGACGTCGGTCTGGCCATCGACGGAAGCTGCATGCTTCATGTAGTCCCACGCCAGCTTTTGTTTCTGCGGATCCGCCGTGACAAGGATTCCGGCCATGCCGGAGGCTGGCAGCTTTCCGCCCTCGGACAAAGGAAACGGCACAACGTCAATGTCGAACTTCCCGGCGGCTGCATCCTTGTAGGCGGTCAGGCCACTGGAGGAATCGATCAGGATTCCGAGGGTACCGGAATTGAAAGACTGACGCTGTTGGGCCTTGGAAAGGTCGATATGATCGCGAGCGGCGCCGATGTCGGCGACGATCCTGAGCGCCTTGAGGCCGGCGTCGGAATCAAACGCTATATCCTTTCCATCGGCTGTGAGGATCGTCCCGCCCTGGCTGAGAACGAGGGTCATGAAACTCCAGCTCGAAGACGCCTCATAGTTCAAGGCTATTCCGCCGCTCGGACTGTGGATTTTCCTGGCCAGAGCAAGAATGTCGGGCCATGTCCTGGGAAGATGATTGGGGTCGCCGCCGGCCTGCTCGACAAGGTTTCTATTAAAAATAACAACCATATAGGATGCGGCGAAGGGTATCCCGTAGGTGACGCCGTTGCACTTTGTCACCTCGAGTGCCGAATCCGGCATGCCAAGGCTCTTCCAATCCGGATCGTTCTTGATGGCTGCATCGAGAGGTTTTGCAATACCGCGCCCGGCTAGAAAACATACGTCCGACATCCCGTAATATCCGGCATCGGGCAGGGCGCCGACAATGGCTTCTCGCAGCGTCGTGGCAATGGCATCGGGATATTCAAGAACGGCTTCAAATTTGACCGTTATGCCGGGATGGCCGCTCTCGAACTCTTTTTTGTAGGCGTCATGAATCGGAACCATCAAATTGGAGCCGGCATAGAGCACCTTCAGCTCTGCAGCTTGAGTTTCGGA
>JAGWJK010000248.1 GCA_028865845.1 Rhizobiaceae bacterium | reverse complement strand
CTTGAGGCCGGCATGGCGCCATGTCATCCTCGGGCCGACTGAGCAGACATTTCCTCTCCGTATCGCACCCGAACCCGAAGACGGGCTCGATGCCCGTCTTCGGGTTATCGACATGTGACGGCGTGAATAACTGTGGAGATATGGGCTTTCCGCACGTTTTGCCGCAGCGCGTCAATGACAGGCGCCAAGCCGGATGGCACGGATTCCCCGTCTAATGTGATGCGGAGATGAAAATGACCACGACCAACGAAATCGCCGACAAGATCGCAGGCGAGCACGGCCTCACCAAGGTTCAGGGAAAAGCCATTGTCGAGGCTGTGATCGCATCGATCACGGCGGCCGCCCTTGCCGGCAGCGAAACATCCCTGCCGGGCTTCGGGAAGTTCAAGGTGAAGGAAACGCCGGAACGGGAAGCTCGCAACCCGTCGACCGGCGCGACCATAAAGGTCGCCGCGGCCAAGAAGCTGAGCTTCCAGCCGGCCAAGGCGCTGAAGGACGCGCTCAACAAGTGACGAGACGAAAGCCCCGCTCGGATAGAGCGGGGCTTTCGGTCGGTCCGTCAGCGGCGCGTATTCCGCGACCAGATGAGCTGCAGGCCGTCCTGGCCCTGGACTTCGGTCAGCGTCGCGTAGATCGGTGCAGCGAAGCTCGGATCATCGAGCTTGATGGAAATGTAGTCGCGTTCGCTCTCGCGGGCCTGCTTCTGCCAGCCGGCGCCGAATTCGACGGTGCCCGCGAGAACCCGGAAGTCCGGTGCGTCGTCGGAGGTGCGTTCGACGCGAATGATCTTGGCCTTGACGTTGAGATTGAGCGTCTTGATGGTGCCGGTAAAGCCATTTTCAGAGGCGGTGAAGGTGCCGATGGATGCCATTGTCGTGATCCTTTTCAGTTTCTCGGGCCGCGCCCATCGCGGCCTCGATGGCTGTCGAAAAGACCGGGGACGATCGGACCGCACCCATCGGGCCGTAACGAAGTGCAGGACGGCCTTGGGCCGAGGCTTTCTTGTCTCGCGAGGAATGGGCGCGTGAGCGACCAGGGGAAGAAAACGAGCCGGCCGTTGCGGGAGGGCGATCGAGCCGAGCGCGCGAGGCGATTTCCGGTCAGACATGCCTCGTCGAGACCGCTTGAGGGAAGGCCGGAAGAGGGAAGACACGGCACCTGGCTTCCGCATGCAGAGACCACATCTTTGAATGCAGGATAACTGCACCAGGCAACCAAGAGGATCGCCCGATGTGATCGTTGGCCTGGCGATCGCGGCCATACATGCGCGAGCGGAAATTGAGCGTTGCGACCACAAGCGAGCATCATCTCGCCGCTCAATCGCAGAGACCGTAGACGCAGACAATTCAGGGTGCATTCAGCTTACTTCGATATGGCCGCTGTTCCATCGACCACAATCAGGTGCCCGCTACATCAACGTCGCGTTCCAGATCCGCCTCTGCCGAAGATGTGTGCGCTTAAAGGGTTTCAAGTTGAATATCGAATACCCCCGCCGATCGATTTCTGGCGCATCACGGCCAGGCATGCCCTACCGGGCTGATATCGACGGTCTAAGAGCAATCGCCATTCTGCCCGTCGTCTTCTACCATGCCGGAATTTCAGGCTTTGGCGGCGGATTCGTCGGCGTCGACGTCTTCTTCGTGATCTCAGGTTTCCTGATGGCAAGCCTGATAGGGGGAGAACTCGAACGAAACGAGTTCAGCCTGGTACGCTTCTACGAGCGTCGCATCCGGCGGATTTTTCCGGCGCTGTTCGCCACGATGATTGCTTGCGTGGTGGCCGCCTGGTTTCTGTTGATGCCGGTCGAGATGGAGTATTTCGCACGCAGCCTGAAGGCGGCCGCAATGTTCGGTTCGAACTTCCAGTTCGAAAAGGAAACCGGATATTTCGACATCGCAGCGCAGACGAAGCCGCTCCTGCACACCTGGTCGCTCGCTGTCGAGGAGCAGTTCTATATCCTGTTCCCGCTGCTTCTTATCGCAATCCATCGGTTCGCGCCCCGGCGGCTGACCGCTGTTTTAGTGATCCTGTTCGTGGCCTCGCTGGTGGCCAGCGCCTGGATGGTCGAGCATTCCCAGAGCGCTGCCTTCTATCTGCTTCCATTTCGGGCATGGGAATTGCTGCTGGGATCGCTGGTTGCCCTCAATCCGCTGCCGAGAAAGATTGCTGCTCTGCCGAAAGAGACCCTGGTGGCCCTTGGTCTGGCACTGATCGCCGTTGCGGTATTCGGGTTCAACGACCGAATGGTTTTCCCTGGTATAGCTGCGCTATTGCCCTGCCTCGGAGCAGTACTTGTTATCCAGTTTGGCATTGGCAGCCAGGTGACTGCGAAGCTGCTGCGCTTTCCTCCGCTGGTGTCAGTGGGCTTGATCTCCTATTCCCTCTATCTCTGGCATTGGCCATTGATCGTCTTCACAAAGATGCTGAGCGGCCATTCGCTGGGCATCGTGACGACCATCCTCGTCGTCCTTGGCTCGATTGCGATTGCGACCCTATCCTGGGCCTTCATCGAACGCCCGTTCCGGGGAAGTCGAAGCCATATTGGACGGACGCATGTCTTTGGCGGCGCGGTCGTCGTGGCCGTTGGAGCAGTCATTCTCGGAAATACTGTTGTCCACTTGAAGGGTGTTCCCGGCCGCCTGCCTTACAACGTTCAAAAGATATATGCGGCGACCTATGATGCAGGCCGTTACGGCATTCCGCCCTGCTTCATCGATGATAGCGGTGGTCCATCGCTTGGCGACATTCGTGCGGGCAAGCTTTGCAACGTGGGCGTCCAGTCGTCACAGGACCCGGCTTTCGTCGTCTGGGGCGACTCGCACTCCGGCGCAATGGCCCCGGCGATCGATCTCGCCGCTCGCAATGCCGGAGTTTCCGGGCTGTTTGCCGGGCATGCATCGTGTCCGCCACTTCCGGGCGTACCGCTTTCCGCGCGGGGAGATACGGAGCGATGCGGCGCATTCAACGATACGGTCAAGGACCTGATAATATCGCGGCACATACCGTTGGTATTTCTCGTCGCCTACTGGCCGAAGTACGTCCACGATGCCGAGCTGCCAAACGAGGGCGTCTATTTCGATCCTTCCGTGTCGCCGCCGCTGGCGGACAAATCGGCCCCGATTAGGGCGGCCTTCTCGCGATTGCTTGACGATCTGAAGAAGGCTGGAACCCGCATCGTCCTCGTTCACGATGTTCCGGAGATGGGCCATTACATTCCGGAAGCTGCGGCCAAGGCGGCCATGGAAGGAGCTTCAACCGATCTTGCGCCACCCTGGGACTACATAAGCAAGAGGCAGGCGCTTTCTCGCGAAATCCTGGCTCAATTCGCGCAATCCTATTATGCGGAGATCGTCGATCCGCTGCCCGCCTTCTGTGCCAACCAGCATTGCGATGCGCTGCGCAACGGTGTGCCGCTTTACAAGGACGCGGATCACATTACCGCTACCACGTCGGCGAGCCTCTCGTATTTGTTCCAACCCGTGTTCGAGTCTTTGCGATAGCGCTGATCGCCTTGATGGCCCGAGTTGTTGGGCGGCTCCGGCCAGGTCTCCGAGGACCAGCTAAGACGACTCCCGTCGGTGTCGCCTTATCTGCAGCAGGTGTTCTTTCCATCCGATGGGTCGCAGCAGGATTGAGTCTGTGCCTGCTGCTCGGCGAGCCAGCGATCCCGCGGTTTGCAACTGGCAGGTCGCGGCGAAAGCTCGACATGGACTGCGCCAGCGCGCAGCGTCGGCATAGAAGCACAATAGAGCTGCATCGGCTGAACGCCGTCGCTGACTTCGAAGGTCAGTTTGGCGGTATCGTCGAGCTTCACATGCTCCGTGACCTTGCTGATGATCGCATGGAATTTCCCAGACGGCATATGGGTGCGGTCGTCTTCGTCAATATCCCAGAGCTGAATGAAGATCTCGGCCCAGGCTTCCGGATTGGCCCCGCAGTCCAATGCCGAGAACTGCCCCGCCTTGACCTCGGTGACATGATAGCCGGGCTTCACCGGATGGCCATCGTAGTAAAAGACCAGCGGCGAATCCTTGGCACCCGTAAGGATGCTCATGAGCTCGCCGAGGGAGATGTCGTCCTTCTGCATTTTGCTGTTGTCGATCGCGTTCATCTGCGTTATTCCTCGTTTCAATGATTCAAGGATTGTTGAAATATGGATGAACGTCAAGCCCTCATCGCATTCGGCGCGCTTTCCCAGGAAACCCGCCTGCAGGTCATTCGTATGCTGGTCGTCGCCGGACCTGACGGCATGGCCGCTGGCGCGATCGCGGAAAAGGCCGAAGTGTCGCCGTCGAACGTCTCCTTCCACCTGAAGGAGCTGGAGCGATCCGGCCTGATCGCCCAGCAACGAGAGTCCCGCTCGATCATCTACACGGCGAACTACGAAGCGCTCGGCGGCCTTGTCCGCTTCCTGATGGAAGACTGCTGTTCCGGTCATCCCGAAATCTGCGCGCCGGCCGCAGCGGTCGCCGCCTGCTGCACCCCCAAAACGGAGGAAAAACTGCAATGACCACGGACCGCGTCTACAACGTGCTCTTTCTATGCACGGGCAATTCCGCCCGTTCGATCCTGGCGGAGTCCATCCTGAATGTGGAAGGCAAAGGCCGCTTCAAGGCTTACTCGGCTGGCAGCCACCCGAAGGGCGAGGTCAATCCTCACGCTCTGAAGGAGCTCGAAGCACTGGGCTATCCGTCGACCGGCTTCCGCTCAAAGAGCTGGGACGAGTTCGCAGAAACTGGCGCTCCGGAAATGGACTTCATCTTCACGGTCTGCGACAGCGCCGCCGGCGAGGCCTGCCCGGTCTGGCTCGGCCATCCGATGACCGCGCACTGGGGCATCGAAGACCCCGCGGCCATCGAAGGCACCGAAATGGAGAAGGGCCGTGCGTTCGCGCAGGCGGCTCGATACCTCAAGAACCGGATCACGTCCTTCATCAGCCTGCCGATCGCCACGATCGACAAGCTCGCGCTGGAAACGCATCTGCGCCAGATCGGCACGATGGAAGGCGCCAGCATCAAGCAGCCCAAGGCGAGCTGATGGGTTTCGATCTGCAGCGACGGCTTGTCGCCGAAGGACTTGGTACCGCCATGCTGGTTGCGACCGTCGTTGGATCCGGGATCATGGCCACGTCGTTGACCCAGGACGTCGGACTGGCGCTCCTCGGCAACACGCTGGCGACGGGCGCGATCCTGGTCGTGCTGATCACAGTGCTTGGGCCGATCTCCGGCGCCCACTTCAATCCGGCCGTTTCGCTGATCTTTGCGATGTCCCGATCACTGCCAAAGCGCGACTTTGGGGGATACGTGATTGCGCAGATCGTCGGCGGGGTGGTCGGCACACTAGCCGCGCATCTGATGTTCGACCTGCCTCTGATCGAGCTTTCGACCAAGGTTCGCATAGGTGGCGCGCAATGGTTCTCTGAAGGCGTCGCAACCTTCGGACTGGTGGCCACCATTCTCGCTGGCATCAAGTTCGAGCAGAAGGCAGTTCCGTGGCTGGTCGGGCTCTACATCACGGCCGCCTACTGGTTCACAGCATCGACGTCGTTCGCCAATCCCGCCGTCGCCCTGGCGCGGTCACTGACCAACACCTTCTCCGGAATCCGACCGGTCGATCTTCCCGGCTTCTGGATTGCGGAGATTGTCGGCGCGGTCGCGGCCCTCGTCCTGTTCACCTGGCTGCTGCAGCCAAACACGTCTTCAACAATCTCATCGGAGGCAAAGCTATGAACATCACCATCTATCACAACCCGGACTGCGGCACCTCGCGCAACACCCTGGCGATGATCCGCAACGCCGGGATCGAGCCGACCGTTATTGAATACCTGCAAAACCCTCCGAGCCGCGAACAGCTTGTGAAGATGATCGCCGACGCCAATCTTACGGTCCGCGGAGCGATCCGGGAAAAGGGCACGCCCTATGCCGAGCTTGGCCTCGACAATCCCTCTTTGACAGACGATCAACTGCTCGACGCGATGCTCAAGGACCCGATCCTGATCAACCGGCCGTTCGTCATCACGCCGCTCGGCACGCGCCTCGCCCGCCCGTCCGAGGTGGTGTTGGAGATTCTGCCCGAGACGCACAAGGGCGCTTTCACCAAGGAAGATGGCGAGAAGGTGCTCGACGCCGAGGGCAAGCGCATTGTCTGATTTGCCCGCCGCATCCCCGGCACATCTGCGTCCAGTCGACTTGGCGGCGCTCCGGCCGCCGTTCTCGGTGCACAAGCCACGCATTCTGATCCTGTACGGTTCCCTGCGCGCGGTATCCTACAGCCGTTTCCTAGCGCATGAGGCCGCCCGGCTGCTTGAGCACTTTGGCTGCGAGGTGCGGATCTTCAACCCCGAGGGGCTGCCGCTCCCGGACGATGCCCCGGTGAGCCATCCGAGAGTGCAGGAATTGCGCGAGTTGTCGGCATGGTCGGAAGGCCAGGTCTGGGTCAGCCCGGAGCGCCACGGCTCAATGACCGGAATCATGAAGGCCCAGATCGATTGGATCCCGCTGTCGGTGGGCTCGGTTCGGCCGACGCAGGGCAAGACTCTGGCGCTGCTGCAGGTCTCCGGCGGATCGCAATCATTCAATGCGCTCGGCCAGATGCGAATCCTCGGACGCTGGATGCGGATGATTACCATTCCGAAC
>JAGWJK010000247.1 GCA_028865845.1 Rhizobiaceae bacterium | reverse complement strand
TCTGGGACGGATTGATCGACCAGCTGGACAAGGCGGAAAAGAACTTGCTGCTGCGCGACTTCCACTCGCCGAACATCATCTGGCGCGGTGGCGAACAGGGCATTCGCCGCATCGGCCTCATCGATTTCCAGGATTCGATGATCGGGCCGACGGCCTACGATCTCGCCTCCATTGTCCAGGATGCCCGCGTCACCATCGAGCGCAATCTGCACGATCAGCTGATGGACGACTATCTGTCGCTTCGTCGAGCGCAGGGCGGTTTCGATGAAACCGAATTCATGCGCAGCTGGGCAATCATGTCGGCACAGCGCAATTGCAAGCTCGCCGGCCTCTGGGTGCGGCTGTTGCAGCGCGATGGCAAGCCCGGTTATCTCAAGCACATGCCGCGCACGCTCGCCTATCTTGCCGTCGCCTTCGAGCACGAGGCCCTTGCTCCCTTGCGCGATTGGTGCGCAAAGGCCGGGATAGGCCAGGACTGAGCCATCCAAAAACTGTGCAGCGGTTTCCGGGCGCGGTATGGTAAAGCCTGACGCCAGACCGAATCACCGTTTCGAGACGACATGATCATCAAGCAAGCCATGGTGATGGCCGCGGGGCTTGGAACCCGCATGCGCCCGATCACCGACACCATCCCCAAGCCGCTGGTCAAGATTGCCGGCAAGCCGATGATCGATTATGCGCTCGATGCGCTTCGTGACGCCGGCGTCGAGCAGGTGGCCGTCAACGTGCATCATCATGCCGATCAGATGGAAGCGCATCTTCGCGCCTATCGCGGCCTCGAAATCCTGATTTCCGACGAACGCGATGCGCTGATGAACAATGGCGGCGGACTGGCCAAGGGCCTGAAGCTTCTTGGCCGCGATCCGGTTTTCGTAATGAACTCCGACCTCTTCTGGGTGGGCGAAACTGCTGGCCGGCCAACGAACCTCGAGCATTTAGCCGGATTCTTCGACGCCGCGACCATGGATATGGCGATGCTCTGCGTCGAACTGGACAAGACCACCGGCCACAACGGCAAGAACGATTTCAGCCTCGCGGCAGATGGCCGGCTTTCCCGTTACGACAGCGCCGTCGGCAACGGCGTCGTCTATGCAGGCACGCTCGTCATGACGCCTGCCATCCTCGACGATGCGCCGGATGATGCGTTCAACATCAACACGTACTACAACAAATCGATCGCGACGGGCCGGCTCTACGGCACGATGCTCGACGGGCATTGGCTGACGGTCGGCACGCCGGAAGCGATAGACGAAGCGGAGGAAACGATCCGGACTTTCCGGGCGTTTGCGTGAGCAATGGCAGGCAGGCACCGGCAATGTATCCTGACGATCCCGGCGGGTCTGCCCTTTCTCAGAACGCTTGCTGCAGCACTCTGCGACGGGCGGCTGACCGAACATTTCCGCCATGATCCGGACGATCCCCTGTCGCTCGCCAAGGTGACCATCTTCCTGCCGACCCGGCGTGCGGTGCGCGTGCTGCGGTCGGAGTTCGTCGACCTGCTCGGCGGCCGCTCGGCAATTCTGCCGGTGATCCGGCCGCTCGGCGAAACCGACGACGACAGCGGCTATTTCGACGAGACCTTGCCGGCAACGGCCGATCTGGCACAGCCGCTCGCCAACACCGCGCGGCTACTGGAACTGGCGCGGCTGATCCTTGCCTGGCGCAACAAGCTGCCGCAGATCGTTCGCGACATCCATTCCGACTCGCCATTGGTCGCGCCGGCGAGCCCGGCGGATGCCATCTGGCTGGCGCGTAATCTCGCCGAGTTGATCGATTCGATCGAGACCGAGGATCGGGATTGGGGCGAGCTTGCCAACCTGACCGCCGACGATCACGCATTGTGGTGGCAGCTGACCGCCGAATTCCTGCAGATCGCCAGCGCCTTCTGGCCGGCGCGGCTGGACGAACTCGGCAAATCATCGCCCGCACGGCATCGCAACGCCATTCTGCATGCCGAGGCGCAGCGGATCGGCACCATGCAGCACCCCGGGCCGATCATCGTCGCGGGATCGACCGGCTCGGTGCCTGCGACATCGGACCTGATCGCCGCAGTCGCGTCACTGCCGCAGGGCGTCATCGTGTTGCCGGGGCTTGATCTGTCCATGCCGGAAGAGGACTGGCAGATGGTGGCGCCGGAAACCGCAGCCGGAGAACGGGCCGATCCGACGACGCGCAGCCATCCGCAATATGGCCTCTCGCTGCTGCTGAAACGCCTGCGCGCGAGGCGCGAGGATGTCGAGACCGTCGCCGAGGCCGACGACACAATGCAGATGCGCGCCAAGATCCTGTCGCGGGCACTGGCGCCGGCGAAGGCGACGAGCGGCTGGGGCGCATGGCAGAAACAGCTTGCTCCCGGCGCCATTTCCGAGGCTTTCGCCGATGTTGCGCTGATCGAGGCATCGAACGAGCGGGAGGAAGCGACGGCGATCGCCATTGCCTTGCGGCTGGCGCTGGACAAACCCGGACGCAACGGCGGCGAAAGCCAGGCTGCGCTGATCACGCCCGACCGCAATCTGGCGCGACGCGTGACGGCAGAGCTGGCGCGCTTCGGCATCGTCGCCGACGATTCGGCCGGCACGCCGCTGACCGCGACGCCGCAAGGCGCCTTGCTGCAATTGCTGCTCGAAGCGACGCTTCGCCCGGGCGATCCGGTGGCGATCGTGTCGCTGCTCAAACATCCCCTCGCCCGCTTCGGCCTTGCATCGGAAAGCCTCGACACCGGCATCGATGCCCTCGAAATCCTTGCGCTGCGCGGCGGTGTCGCCGATGTCGACGTCAGAACTCTGGAGCCGTTGCTCGATCGTCGGCTTGCTGAGCAGGCGATGGACCGCCACCCGCCGCAATGGCGCAGGTCTCTGCCAGCCGACGCCGTCGACCGGGCGCGCGAGCTCGCGCGACAGGTTACGCGCGCTTGCGAACCGCTGGTCTCAGCGCTTAATCTGCCAAATGATGGAGAAACCGGCGGCCTGCCGACGCTTTCGGAATGGGCGGAGCGCACCGGGAAGGCGCTCGAAGCCGTTGCTGCCGACGAGCGTGGCAATCTGGCGGCACTCTGGTCCGGCGAGGCCGGCGACACCTTGGCGAGCCTCCTTTCCGAGGTGATCGATACCGATGGTCAGCTCGAAGCCGACGGCCAGCAATGGATCGACATCGTCGCAGCGCTTTCGGCCGGCCAGGCGGTGAAACCCCGCGCGCTGAGCCACCCTCGCCTCTTCATCTTCGGTACCCTCGAGGCGCGCCTGCAAAGCGTCGATACGCTGATCCTCGGCGGCCTCAACGAGGGCTCATGGCCCGGCCAGACAGCCAATAATCCCTTCATTTCACGGACGATGAAGACGGAGATCGGGCTGGAGCCGCCGGAACGGCGCATCGGCCAACTCGCCCACGACTTCGAAATGGCGAACGGCACCCGCGATCTCATCTATTCCCGCGCCATGCGGCAGGGTTCGACGCCGACGGTGGCGTCACGCTGGCTACAGCGGCTAACGGCGCTCGGCGGCAAGAATTTCGCGTCGGAACTTAAGGCGCGTGGCGATCAGTACCGGCATTGGGCCGCCATGATCGACGAGGGCGGCAACCAATCGCCGGCGCAGCGACCGGCACCGAAACCGCCCGCCGCGCTGCAGCCGAAGAGTTATTCCTTCAGCGAAGTCGGACGGCTGAGACGTGATCCCTATTCCATCTACGCCCGGCGCATCCTGCGGCTCGACCCCGTCGATCCCTTCAATCGCGATCCGGGGCCTGCCGAGCGCGGCACGCTTTACCACAAGATCATCGACCGTTTCGTTCGTGAAGGCCACCTCGCCGGCAACCCCGACGCGTCGTTCGCCATGGAACGCATCATCTCGGAGCTGTTCGATGCCGAGCAGTTGCCCGTTCATATCGACAGCGTCTGGCGGCCGCGCTTCCGCGAGGTCACCCGCGCCTTTCTGGACTGGGAAGCGAAACGACGGCCGGAAATCCGCCGGACATCGACGGAAGTGCCCGCCGGCGTCGATATCGAGCCGATCGGCATCCGCCTGACCGGCGTCGCCGACCGCATCGATTTCAAGGGCGGGACCGTAGCCGACATCATCGACTACAAGACCGGCTACAACCCCTCGCCGGCGCAGGCGCGTTCGCTGCTCGATCCGCAACTAGCGCTCGAGGCCTATGCCTTGCAGGCAGGCGCCTTTCGCGATCTCAAGCCGCTGACGCCGGAAAACCTGCTTTACGTGCGCCTGCGCCCCGGGGATCGCTTCAAGGTCGATCAGGTCAACAACGAGCTTTCCGGCCGAGGCGATAAGACGAAAAATAAGTCGGCCATCGATCTCGCGGAGGAATCGATCGACCAGCTCGTCAAGTTCGTGGCCTTGCTGCAGTCCGGTGAGAAGGGCTTTTCCTCGCGGCTGATCCCGGCGCAGCAATTCGAATATGGCGGCGACTACGATCACCTGGCCCGCGTTTCCGAATGGTCGACGGCCGAGACCGAGCAGGAGGGCGGCAATGACGAGTGACATCGGCATCGCGGATCCCTCCGCTCTCCCGGACAGCGACGATCCCGGTGCCTGGATCAGCTGGACGACGGTGCAGCAATCGGTCGCCTCCGACCCGGAGCGCTCGGCATGGGTTTCGGCCAATGCCGGCTCCGGCAAGACCCATGTGTTGACGCAGCGGGTCATCCGGCTGCTGCTTGCCGGCGCGCGGCCATCGGCCATTTTGTGCCTCACCTATACCAAGGCTGCCGCATCCGAAATGTCGAACCGCGTCTTCGATCGGCTGGCTGCCTGGGCAACACTGCCGGACGAGGAACTGCGGGCACGGATCACCGAGATCGAGGGCACTGAACCTGATCTCTTCAAGCTCGCCGAAGCGCGGCGGCTTTTCGCCAAGGCGCTGGAAACGCCGGGCGGCCTGAAGATCCAGACTATCCATGCCTTCTGCGAAGCGTTGCTGCATCAATTCCCGCTCGAAGCCAACGTCGCCGGTCACTTCTCGGTGCTTGACGATCGCGCTGCGGCAACCCTGCTCGACGACGCGCGCCGCTCGCTGCTGACGGCAACCACCCCTGCCGGTGACGCCGAGCTGGCCGAAGCCTTTTCCTACGTGCTCGATCTCGGCGACGAATCCGGCCTGGAGGCATTGCTCGGCGACATCATTGCCAACCGCAACGCCATCCGCCGTTTCACCGATGAAGTCGAACGCAGGGAAGGGATCAGACAGGCGCTGCTGACCCGCTTCGGCCTCTCCGCCGACGATACGGAGGCGACGATCGCAGGCAGCTATTGGCCACTGCCGGGCCTCTCCGGCGCGACGCTTGATCTCTATCTTACCCTTTCGGATCTCAAGGGGGGCTCGAAGGCGCAGGAGGTCGCGTATGGCCTGAGGCTTGCCCAGCGCGAACTCAATCCGATGGAGCGAGCCGAAATTCTCGAAAAGGTCCTGCTGACGGCAAAGGGCGAGCCGAAATCGGACAGCCAGTTTTTCGTCAAGGCGATGCTGGCGGATGCGCCGGCCTTGGCCGATGCGGTGGCACAAGCGCGCTCTCATGTCGTCGCCTGCCGCGACCGGCTGCGGTTGGTGCGCATGTATCGCGCCACCCATGCCGCGCTCATTCTGGCCGACCGGCTGAACCGCGACTACGAGGAACTGAAGAAACGGCGCAGCCAGCTCGATTTCGAGGACCTGATCACCCGCACCGCCGATCTGCTGACCAAGAAGGATGTCGGCCCCTGGATCCACTACAAGCTCGACCAGGGCATCGACCATATTCTCGTCGACGAGGCGCAGGATACCAGCCCGATTCAATGGAGCGTCATCCAGTCGCTGGCGGAGGATTTTTTCTCCGGCGAAAGCGCGCGCCCAACCCTGCGAACGAGTTTCGCGGTCGGTGACGAGAAGCAGTCGATTTACTCCTTCCAGGGCGCGCGACCGGAACGGTTTTCGGAGGAAAGCGAGCGGACAAGGCGGCGCGTGACCACTGGCGGTCTGCGGTTTTCTTCGATCCGCCTGCCATTGTCCTTCCGCTCGACCGCCGACGTGCTGGATGCCGTCGATCATGTGTTCATGACGCCGGACAATGCGCGGGGCCTCAGCGCCGTCAACGAACCGGTCGTCCACCGCTCCAGCCGCATCGGCCACCCCGGCGCGGTCGATCTCTGGGAGATGATCGCGCCGGAGCCGGCGGCGAAGGAAGAGGATTGGACCGCTCCTTTCGATTCGACCCCGGAAAGCGCACCAGCCGCCATCCTGGCGCGGCGGATGGCGCAAACCATTGGCAACCTCATCGGCCGCGAGACCATTATCGAAAAGGGCAAGGCCCGGCTCATCGAGGCCGGCGATATCCTTGTTCTCGTGCGCAAACGCGACGCTTTCGTCAACGCGCTGACGCGAGCATTGAAGCGGCGCAACAACATTCCCGTCGCCGGCGCCGACCGACTGGTGCTGACCAGCCATATCGCCGTCCAGGATCTTCTCGCACTTGGCCGGTTCCTGTTGTTGCCGGAGGACGATCTGTCGCTCTCGGCCCTGCTGAAGAGCCCACTGTTCGATCTCGGCGAAGACGAGGTCTTCGCAGTCTCGGCTCTGCGCGACGATCAGGAGAGCGTCTGGCGTCACCTGCAAGCCTTCGCCGCGGACGGACATGACCGTTTCCAGCCGGCGGTTGAGAAGCTACGGACATTCC
>JAGWJK010000246.1 GCA_028865845.1 Rhizobiaceae bacterium | reverse complement strand
ATGCCGCCGGCACCGGCGGCCGGGTCGGTGACGTGGTCGAGATGACTTTCGGCCAGGAGGATGGTCTGGGTGTTGCGCGCCAGCCGCCGCGCAAGCGGATCGGGAATGCCGTGGGTGAGCGTATGCGGCAGCACCGAAATTTCGTCGGCGCCCCCGGTGCCGGCGGCAAAGACGGCGACGGTGTTGCGCAGAATATTGGTCTCCGGATCGAGCTTCGTCAGCATGCGGTAGCTCGTTTCCATGAAGAGATGCGCGGCGGGGGCGTTGGAAATGCCGCAGACTTCGGCGATGCGGGTAAAGATCAGCCGCGCGGCGCGAGCCTTCGCCATGGTTACGAACTGGTTCTGATCGGCGGCGAGACAAAGGCTGGTGGCATCGAGCACCCGATCGGGAGCAACGCCAGCCCGCTCCATCATGCGCAGATGGCCGGCAAGCGTCGCAGCCATGACCGCCAGTTCCTGTGCCTCCGTGCCCCCGGCACTGTGCACGGCGCGGCCATCGGCATTGAGGATCGTGCCGGCAAACCCAGCGCCCTGCAGGCGTAGAAACGCGTCGGCAAGATCATCGGGCTTGCCGGCAAAGGCGGAGAGGCCGAGATGCAAGGCCGATGGCTTGGAAGGTTCGTCGAGCGCAGCAACAAAAGTTTCCACGAAGTGCGGCGAACAGCCGTCGAGGCGCAGCGAAATGGCTTTGCCTGATATCGCGCCAGCCAGTTTATGGGCGAACCCATCCGTATCGATGCCGGTGCCGAAGGCTGAGGGGCTCGTTTTCGACACCAGGCATATCCCCGTCGCGCCGTTGGCGAGATCGTCGCCGAGCTGCGCGAGCGCGCGCCGGGTGTCGGGGTCATCCATGCGCTGCGCGATGGTCCAGGGTGCGGCCCCGCGGCTGTTCGGTAGCGGTTGGGCATCCGGGCGGCGGCCATAAAGCGGTTCGATCGCAATGCCGTCGTCGGTATGGGATACCAATGTTTCCTGGAAGTCCGCGCCCTTGAGCGCACGGTTGACCAGTTTCAGCCAGTCCTCGCGGGTCGTGGGAGCAAAGGCTTTCGGGTCGAGGCTTTCGATATTCATTCCATCCTCCGTCTGCCATTGGTCTAACCCAAGCCGAAGCGAGGGAAAACAGGAGTTTGGGTCATTAGGCGTATTATCCTTGCAATCGCATCTGACGTCAGCCTCGCGCCAGCCGGACCGGCCATGATGCGGATGACAGATCTGTGTTCCAAACTGGTTTCCGACGATGGCCGATTTCCTGTTCGTTTCCCGCCGCCTGCTTGCCGCCGCTTCCGTGGCGATGTTGTCGGCCTGCAGTATCATCCCCGATACCGGCGAAACCGATCCCGATCGGTTCGTTCAGGAGACCTCGCCGATATTCTATCGCCCTGAGGGCATCGACCCGCAGAAGGTCGGGCGTCTGCCGATACAGCCGGTGCCGCAGGCGCGCGATCTCTTCCGCACCCAATTCCATCAGACCTATGGTCTGCCGGTTTACAATCCGCTGCATGAGACGATGTATGGGCAGACGAGTGAAGACCATTTCACCCTGCCGGCTATTCCATACAAGCGCATAGATCCGCGGTTCCTGCGCCAGGAAGTGAGCTATCAGACCAACGAGAAGCCGGGCACGATCGTCGTCGATACCAAGGCGCATTTCCTTTATTTCATCGAGCCGGGCGGTAAGGCAATGCGTTACGGCGTTGGCCTGGGTGCGGCCGGCTATGCTTGGTCGGGCAGGGGTGTCATCCAGTGGAAGCAGAAGTGGCCGCGCTGGACGCCGCCCGATGAAATGGTCGCACGTGAGCCGGAGATCCGTCCGATATCGGCTGAACGCGGCGGCATGAATCCAGGGCCGACCAACCCGCTCGGCGCGCGCGCCCTCTATATTTTCAAGAATGGGAAGGACACACTCTATCGTGTCCACGGTACGCCGGATTGGCAGTCGATCGGCAAGGAAGCATCGTCCGGTTGCGTGCGTATGCTCAATCAGGACGTCATCGATCTCTATGATCGCGTGTCTGCAAAAGCCGAAATCGTGGTCTTGTAACGACAGATTGCAACAAATTTTCGTGATGTTGCATAAGCGCGATAGCGGGGTTCCGCTGCGCGCTTTAGTTTCGCTGCTGTCTCAATGAATCGAGCGCTTAGCCGAATCGGATGTCCACTGGGTCCCGCTTCCCCTCCAACAGGAATGATGTTGTCGACATGAGCCTGCCTTCCTCCCTTTCCCGACGAAACTTTCTCACGCTTGCGGGCATTGGCGCTGCCTCGACGCTCGCCGGCTGTGCCTCCTCCGCCGATAGCGGCCCGGTCGTCAGCCCCGCGCAGTACAGCAGCGCCATCTCCCGTCCGTTCGGAAGCCTGTTTGCCAGCTACAAGGGTGAACAGCCCGATCCGGCTGTGATCTACGCGGCTGAGGACGACGGCGGTTTCCACATCCCGGCGGTGCCCTACCAGCAGATCGACCCCAAGTACTATCGCCAGCGCGTTGCTGATCCGACGGGTGCCGCACCCGGCACCGTCGTCGTCAACACGCATGAACGTTTTCTCTATGTCACCGAGCCGGGCGGCACGGCGATGCGCTACGGCATCGGTGTCGGTCGCGAGGGCTTTGCCTGGGCAGGACGCGGCGTTATCCAGTGGCGCAAGAAATGGCCGCGCTGGAATCCGCCGGATGAAATGGTCGACCGCCAGCCGGAACTCGTCAAGTATTCCATCGCCAATGGCGGCATGGACCCGGGTCTCAAGAACCCGCTCGGGGCGCGCGCGCTCTACATTTTCGAAGACAATCAGGATTCGCTGTATCGCCTGCACGGCAACCCCGATTGGCGCTCCATCGGCAAGGCGGTCTCGTCCGGCTGCGTGCGCCTGCTCAACCAGGATGTGATCGATCTCTACGATCGCGTTCCCGACCACGCGCCGATCATCGTCCTGCAGACGTAACATCCGATTTATTGATCTTGTGCTTGGTTTTGGCGGCTAAACGGCCGCCAAATTCGTTCTGAGCTTCTGCAGCCGGTCCCTCAGGGCCGACATCTCATCCATGTCGCAGCCGATGGCTTCGCCGATCGCTGCCATAATGGTGTCGACCTGGCACTTCATGCCGCTGCCTTTTTCCGTCAGCGAAACGATCACCTGCCGCTCGTCCTTCGGATCGCGCATGCGGCCGATCAGGCCCGCCTGTTCGAGCCGCTTCAATAGGGGCGAGAGCGTGCCCGAATCGAGATCGAGCTGTTCGCCGATGGTCTTGACCGGCATGCAGCCTTTTTCCCAAAGCACCAGCATCACGAGATATTGTGGATAGGTCAGGCCGACACGATCGAGAATCGGCTTGTAGGCGCGGTTGAAAGCATGTGCAGTGGCGTAGACGGCAAAACAAAGCTGCCGTTCCAGCCGCTTCTCCTCCTCCGGAATCGCCAGCTCCTTCACCATGTCCGTCATCACTGCTCCACCAGTTTCTTGTTGCCGACATTGTCACAGGTTCACTTTTTAAAATCAAATCGCAAAAACATGTTGCGCGCTATTAAATCGCGCATTATACAATTCACATCCAACCGCAAAGGAGACTGACATGCCTATCCTCTACACAACCAAAGCTTCTGCCACCGGCGGCCGCGCAGGCCATGCTGTTTCTGAAAATGGCGTTCTCGACGTCACTCTGACCGTTCCGAAGGAACTCGGCGGCGACGGCGCCACCGGCACCAATCCGGAACAGCTCTTTGCCGCCGGTTATTCCGCGTGCTTCCTGGGTGCCCTGAAATTTGTCGCAGGCCAGCAGAAGGTCAAGATTCCTGAGGACGCCAAGGTAACGGCAACGGTGGGCATCGGCCCGCGCGCCGATGGCGGCGGCTTCGGCATCGAGGTCTCGCTCTCCGTCCACATCCCCGGCATGGACAAGGCCGAAGCTGAAAAGCTCGCCGCTGCTGCCCATATCGTTTGCCCCTACAGCCACGCCATGCGCACCTCGACCGAAGTGCCGGTCACGGTGGCCTGAGGATGATCCTCTCCGGCTAGCCGGAGTGCAGGTTTCCAGGGAGCGGCGCGTATTTCATTACGCGCCGCTCCTTTTCTTTTGCAAGAAAGTTGCTATATTTTTTCCATGGAAAGGATATGGCGATGACAAGCGGACAAGCAATACCTGATACGGCCGCGGCCGAAGCCGTGGTCATCACCAAGGCGGTGGTCAACGCTGCGGAGCGGATGGGCGTGAACGCGCGCCTGCTTGCGGCCGTCATCGGCGTATCGGAGGCGACGGTATCGCGCATGAAGCGGCAGGATCATCTTCTTGAACGCCACAGCAAGCCGTTCGAGCTTGCCATATTGTTCGTGCGGCTGTTCCGCTCGCTGGATGCGATCGTCGGCGGCGACGAGGCGGTGGCGCGGCAATGGCTGCGCAACGCCAATCTCGCCTTCGACGCCGCTCCCCTCGACAAAATTACCACCATTTCCGGATTGACCGATGTCCTTGCCTATCTGGACGCCCGCCGCGCTCTCGTCTGAGGCCCGGTCGATTTCCGGCCGCTACTGGCGGCTCGTGGAAGCGCAGCATCAGGTCTCGACGTTGAAGCTGGTCGAGACGCTGGAAGAGCAGACGCTTCTGGAAAACCTGCTGGAAGAGAGCAAGCCGGTGCTGCCGCCCGAATGCAAGGGACTGGACTATCTTCTGGCCACGCCCTTTCGCTATGGGGCGATCTATCCGCATGGCTCGCGATTCCGGCGGGCGGGGCGAACGCTGGGTGTCTTCTACGCTTCGGAAAGGGTCGAGACGGCGCTCGCCGAAATGAGTTTCTATCGGCTGCTGTTCTTCGCCGATTCTCCGCAAACGCCGCTGCCGTCCAATCCCGCGGAATACACCGCCTTCGCGGCAGCGATTGCCACAGGCGCGGCCGTCGATCTCTGCGAGCCACCATTGGATCGCGATCGTGAGGCCTGGTCCGATCCGATCAGCTACGGGGCTTGCCAGTCGCTCGCCGAAGCGGCGCGGGCAGGGGGCATCGAGGCGATCCTCTATCGATCTGTCCGCGACCCTCGGGCGGGCAAAAATATCGCCTTGCTGACTGCCCGAGCCTTTGCCGCGCGCGAACCCGTGGAACGGCAAACCTGGCGTATCAGGCTTTCGCCGACCGGCGTTCAGGCAATCTGCGACTTTCCGAGGAGTCGCATCGGCTTTGCGCGAACCGACTTCGGCGCCGATCCGCGAATGCGGCAGTAACGCTTACAATAACGCCAGCAAATCCCGTCGCAGCCGATCGGCGTCGCCGTCTGGCAAGCGCGCTTCGATTTCCGCATGCGTTGTCTTCCAGATCGGCACCGCGGCGGCGAGCGCGGTTTTGCCGGCGGGCGTCAGGCTGAGCAGCCTAGCGCGCCGATCCCTAGGATTTGGGAGGATGCTCACCCAGCCGCGACGCTCAAGCGGCTTCAATGCGGCGGTCAAGGTCGTCTGGTCGATGGCGAGCAGCGCGGCCACCGGGCCCATGGCGGGCGGCTCCGGTCGATTCAATGACATCATCAGGGAAAACTGACCGTTGGTGAGACCGAATGGCCGCAATGCCTCGTCGAAGCGGCGGGCAAGGGCGCGGGCTGTGCGCTGCACATGCAGGCAAAGGCAGGTGTCGCGCACCAGAAGCGTTGTCTCAAAGGGAATCTCGGCCGCGTTTGACATGTCTAACTAATATTGATATCAATATATTTGTCAAGATCGGAGACATGTGGACGCCGGAGGAGGGCGTGGACAATGAACCAGATCGTTTCACGCGAGGTGTGGCTGGAGGCCCGCCGCAAGCTGCTCGCCAAGGAAAAGGAAGCGACCCATCTGCGCGATCGCATCAATGCCGAGCGCTTGGCGTTGCCCTGGGTCAGGGTCGACAAGGATTATCAGTTCGATACGGCCGACGGCCGCAAATCGCTCTCCGATCTCTTTGGTGGCCATAGTCAGCTGATCGTCTATCACTTCATGCTAGGCCCCAACTGGGAGGCAGGCTGCGTCGGCTGTTCCTTCGTTTCCGACCATTTCGACGGCGCCTTGCCGCATCTTGAGCATCACGACGTCGGCTTCGTCGCCGTTTCGCGCGCGCCGCTTGAACACGTTGATGCCTACAAAAAACGCATGGGATGGAAATTTCCCTGGGTTTCGTCCTTCGGCAGCGATTTCAATTTCGACTATCACGTCTCCTTTTCCGAAGACGATCTGGCGGGCAAGACGATATTTTACAATTTCGCCGACATGGACACGGCAAGCAGCAGCGACGAGCAGCCGGGTCTCAGCGCCTTCTACAAGGATGAAAACGGCACCGTCTTCCATACCTATTCCAGCTATACGCGCGGTCTGGAAGAATTGATCGGCACGCTGATGATCCTCGATCGCGCGCCGAAAGGCCGCAACGAAGACCGCACCATGGATTTCGTGCGCCGTCACGACGAATATCAGGACGCACCGAAAGCGCAGCCGCACTGCCACTGAGGGGCTGAGGCTGTTCGCGCCGTTCCTCGGCAAACTCCCCGGGAACAAAGGATCGAAATGCGTGTTAAAGCCATTTCGGGGGTATGTGGCTCGGCCGATCGCAAAGGAGGGCGCGATGAAGGCAGAACTGACGACGGAACACGAATTCCTGCAAAAGCTGATGGGGAGCTGGGATGTCGTCGCTCACGATCCTGATGGAAAGCAGGATCACGGCTCCTGG
>JAGWJK010000245.1 GCA_028865845.1 Rhizobiaceae bacterium | reverse complement strand
GGCGGCGTTCAGATCCTTCATCTTGGCTTCGGCGATAGCCTTCACCTGAGCCTTGGTGAGGGAGCCAGCCTTGGCACCCTTGCCCGGGGTCTTCGAGCCGGACTGGATCTTCGCTTCCTTCTTCAGGAAGTAGCTGACCGGCGGCTGCTTCATTGCGAAGGTGAAAGACTTGTCCTGGTAATAGGTGATGACGACCGGGATCGGCATACCCTTTTCCATTTCCTGCGTGGCGGCATTGAACGCCTTGCAGAATTCCATGATGTTAATGCCACGCTGACCAAGCGCAGGACCAATCGGCGGCGACGGATTTGCCGAGCCGGCCTTGACCTGAAGCTTGAGCTGGCCTGCAACTTTCTTAGCCATATCTCTCTGCCTTTCTAACTGACCGGTTGCCCGGCCTCCTGTGCCGGATTGCTCCGGCGGCTGCGGTTGCGTGGTGCGGATCAAAAAGGTCCGGCTAAGACCCCTGTCCTTCCACGCGGATTGCGGCTTCGCCGCGAGACATAAATAAACGCTTACTTATGTCCAAACTCACACGAAAGGTCAGCCGCCAGGCCAACCCTTCAAAAGGGCGCAATCAGACTTTTTCAACCTGACTATATTCAAGCTCGACCGGTGTAGCGCGGCCGAAGATCGACACTTCAACCTTCAGGCGCGAACGCTCTTCGTCCACATCCTGAACCGTGCCATTGAACGACGCGAACGGGCCGTCGGAAACGCGGACCTGCTCGCCGATCTCGAAGGACACCGAAGCCTTCGGCCGCTCGACACCTTCCTGGACCTGACCGAGAATGCGCTCGGCTTCATAATCCGGAATCGGAACGGGCTTATTATCGGAGCCGAGAAAGCCAGTGACCTTCGGCGTATTCTTGATCAGGTGGTAAGCTTCATCCGTCAGGTTGGCGCGAACCAGCACATAACCCGGGAAGAACTTGCGCTCGCTGTCGACCTTGCGGCCGCGGCGCACTTCAACCACCTTCTCAGTCGGCACCAGGATCTTTTCGAACAGGTGCTCCAGACCCTTCTGCTTGGCCTTCTCCTCAATGGATTCAGCCACCTTCTTTTCAAAATTCGAATAAGCGTGGACGATGTACCAACGTGCCGCCATGTTCATCTCCACCCAGTATTAATTGCCGGTATTCAGCACGTAGCTGAGGACCCAGCCGATAAGCTGGTCGGCAGCAAAGAAAAACAGCGAGGCGAAAACGACCATGACAAGCACCATCACCGTCGAGATCATCGTCTCGCGGCGGGACGGCCAAGTGATTTTCGACGTCTCGGTGCGCACCTGCTGCAGAAACGTAAGCGGATTCGATTTGGATGCCATTGACTGCCCACGCAATTACGGCGCGTAAAGCTGATCATATCAGCCCCACGCACCGCGTGTCTGTTGAACCCCTACATAAACATCGATTCCCAATTTAACAAGAGGGAATTCGGTGCCTTCGAAAATTTGCCTGCCATACGGCACATTCCTAACTCGAAAAGCAGCGGATCATACGCGCCGGTCAAATCAAGGAAATGGCAGGGGCAGCAGGGCTCGAACCTACGACCTGCGGTTTTGGAGACCGCCGCTCTACCAACTGAGCTATACCCCTAATTCGCTTTTTCCAGAGCCGCCCGGTTCAAAAATCGGTCGCCTTCAAAAGCGTTGCGCTCCTTTAAGACGGCGAATGCGAATTGGCAAGTCCCGTTTTTTCGTTTTTCACATGTGTGGCCGGCCACTTGAAAAAAACTTTACGCGTAAGCCGTCGCAACACCGCCAAACAGCGCCCAGCGTGGTGTCAGCCGCCCCCCTGCTCTCCCGATGCCTCCGGCTTTTTTTTCTTCAGGAACTTCGGCTTGAGGCGGCGCAGGAAATTATCCGTCGAACGAATCACATTGGTCAGCGAAATCAGCTTGTCGACTTCGGCATCGGTATTGCCCAGTCGCTCCGAGAGCACTTCGGCTACCGCTAGGGAAATTTCCGCCGGTGGAATTTCCGGGAAACGCTCGGCGAGCTTGGCATAGGCATTCGTCGAAACGCCGCCATAAATGGCGATCTTGCCAAGCCGGGCGAAGAGTCGCAGGAAGGTCTGCTCGAACGTCCAGTCGTGGACCGATACGACTTTCCATTTTTCGCTGCGTCTGGCTGAGAAACCTGCCAGTACGATGGCGCCAGGCAATTTCAGATCGCTCAGCCACAACGCCATGGCAAAGCCGCTCGTCGGCGTTTTGCCTTCGGTATAGAAATCGCTGCAGAAGCCGACGAGATCGAGATGGCCTGTTGGCGCGCCCTGGAAGTCCGCCGCGGCGTTCAGCTTTTCCTCAAGTCCGAGCCTGATGTTCATGATGCCGAGGAAATGGGTCTTCGGAAAGAACTTGACGACCTCGCCGACTTCACCGCGATAGACGATGTTGGCACCACGCGGCTGCCCGCGCGATATCAGCAGCGAATGCCCGTGAAACGGACGGTCGAGGACCTTGTAGACCTTGTTGAAGAAGATGAAGAGGGTCGTCGGCGGAAACTGCGCCTGCAGGCTAGCGATATCCACCACGTCGCTGTTGGCAACCAGGACGATATGGGAAAACGCCGCAAGCACCGAGCGCCATTCTTCGGCGGACTTCAGACCGGCAGCCGCCCCCGCCGGCGGGAAGCCGGCGTCAGGCTTTTCTGTTTCGGATGTCACGTTCGGATCCGGCACGATTATTTCTGCTGGACGTGCAGCATGCGATCGCGCATGGCGAACCATTCTTCGGCGTAATCGTCGTTGCGGTATTCATCGAAATACGGGCCGCCATCGGTGAAATGCACCAGCTGTGCATCCTCGCGATAGTCGTATTCGTTGACGAGATAGTTCCATGTCACCGGGACTTCGCCGATCTGGTCGTCGCTTTCCAGCCATTTGAACTGATGCAGCTGCAGGCCGGTTGCGGTGTTCACATAGTCCTTCGTCAACGCGCGGCACTTGGCATTGTTGAAGAGGATCATGCTCGACCAGTTTTTCTTTTCATACTTGGTCTGTGTCTGGCCGAGGAACTTGGTTTCGATCTTCGGCTGATAGTCGTGCTTGACGCACATTGCCGCGTAACGGTCGTCGCGCAGCTTCCAGAGCTCGGCGATATCGGCGCGGGCGAGCATGTCGCAATCCATGAAGATGCTCCAGCCCTCATAGTTGCTGAGGTAAGGAACGAGGAAGCGGGAGAAGGAGAATTCGGTCGACTGCAGCGGATTGCGTTCGCGCGTGAAAATGCCGTCGAGGTTGTTCAGAACGATCGGCGAAAATGCGACCGGGATCGAAGACCGCTCAATTATGCTCTGCGCCAGAACATGGTAGGCCACGACCTCCTTGGAATCGAAGCCGACAAAAATACGTGCAACACCGTCAATCATGATACCTCCGAAGCAGCCATCTCCTGAAGGAGCAGCCGGCTGACATGTCATCGATTCTTAGCGCGATCGCGCCGCCGAACACTCAATACGCCCTTTAAGCCATAAGGCGTTCGTTCAAAACGTCAATCATTCGTACTTGTTCAAACGCTTTGCGCATTGATGCAGCGCAAGGACGAGTACGAAACGGACTTAACTCAACCCTATTATTTGTCGAGTGTTTCAGGAAGCATTTTTGGTTTTCGTCCGTAACAAATGGAGAGGACTGCTTCAGGAGTTTAAGGTGGAACACAATTCAAAAACCGGGCGCCTTGCGGCGCCCGGTCCTGATGTTTGCTGACGGAAGGTGTCAGACCTTCACGTAACGGCGCCAGTTGTGCTCTTCCTTGAAGCCGAGGACTTCGCGGATCTTGCGGTTTGACAGCAGCCCCTCGTATTCGCCGATCTCCCGGGTAAAGGGGACATTGGGGAAATATTTCGCAGCAAGCTCGCGCGACGGAGTGTTGGCCGACACCGTGTCGTTGGCGGCGTTGAAGACCTGGAAGCCGAGGCCGCTCTTCTCGACGCAGAGATGTACGATCTGGCCGAGGTCGCGGGCGTCGATATAGCTCCAGGCGATGCGCTTGCGGATTTCGGTATCGGCGAAATATTCCGGGAAACGCTCGTATTCGTGCGGTTCGATGACATTGCCGATGCGCAGCGCGTAGATGTCGATGCCGAAGCGCTCGGCGAAGGCGCGCGCCGTCTTCTCGTTCAGGACCTTGGACAGGCCGTAGGAATCCATCGGGTTGACGTCGTAATCCTCTTCCAGCGGGAACTGGTGGAAATCGCGATGACCTTCTGCAAAGCAGACGCCGTAGGTGGTCTCGCTGGAGGCGACAATAATCTTCTTGATGCCGAGCTTTGCCGCAGCCTCGATGACATTATAAGTGCTCATCGTGTTGATGCGGAAAGTTTCGTTGTCCGGCTTCAACAGGATGCGTGGCACGGCGGCGAAGTGCACGACGGCGTCATAGGGCTGTACGCCCTTGCCATGATCGAGATCGGGAAAATCGCGATGCATGGACAGGACGTTGAAAACCTGTCCCGAGTCGGTGACATCGGCATTGATGTTGGTGACACCCGGGCTGTTCAGCGGCACGAGATCGACATTGTGGACCTCATAGCCGGCGTTGATCAGCCAAGGAACGGTGTGGCGTCCGGCCTTGCCGCTGCCGCCGGTGAACAAAATCCGCTTCTTCATGAAATATCCTCCGCATGAAAGCGAGGAATAGATAGCCCCTTTCTCCATTTTCGCAAGGCGAACGAAGCGCTTGAACAACCTCTGGCGGCCAGGATCCTAGGTCCGGACGAAGCTTGCCGACCACAATTTTGTGATGCCAGCCCGGCAGGTGATTTTTCGGGGAATCGCAGCAGTATGTGGCGCCGGCAATGGCACCCGATGCAAGGCGGTAGTCGCGGCGATCGACTGCCTTTAAGCGACAGGACGCATGGCGACCGCAGGAACGAGAGGGAGGGATAAACAATGCGTACGATCGAGCTCGTCGACTACGATCCCTTGTGGGCTACCCTCTTCGAAGAACGGCGCGCAAGGATTGCCGGGCTGCTTGACCATCCAGCCGAGATCCATCACATCGGCAGCACCGCCGTTCCCGGCCTGTGCGCCAAGCCCAAATTGGACATCGACGCCGTGATGGAATCGCAGACAGCTATCGTCGACGCCACCGGCCGCCTTGAGGACGATGGCTACGCCTTTCACGGCAACCTCGGCGACGCCGGCCGATGGGCTTTCACAAAAGACGAGACACCTTACGGCACCCGGCTCTACCTGTGTTTGACCGGCAATCCGGCCCATGCCGACCGCATCCTGTTTCGCGACTACCTGCGACGTCACCCGGAGGCGGCTGCGGCTTATGCCTTGTTGAAGCAAAGGCTGGCTACGGAGTCCAAGGGAGACTGGGATCACTACACCGGCGCGAAAACCGATTTCGTCGCCGATATTCTCGATAAAGCGAGGATGGAGAATTCCGATATCACCAACCGGTGACATTTATCCTTTGCGATTTTTCCCTCAAGCGGAAAAGGCCCCGCCGTTGCCGGCGGGGCCCTTTAAACTGGAATAATCCGAAGATTACTCGACGATCGAAGCAACGATGCCTGCGCCGACGGTACGGCCGCCTTCGCGGATAGCGAAGCGCAGCTTTTCTTCCATCGCGATCGGCACGATCAGTTCAACCGCAACCGTGACGTTGTCGCCCGGCATAACCATTTCCGTGCCTTCCGGCAGCGTGACGATACCGGTCACATCCGTCGTGCGGAAGTAGAACTGCGGACGGTAGTTCGTGAAGAACGGCGTATGACGGCCGCCTTCTTCCTTCGTCAGGATGTAGGCTTCGGCCATGAACTTCTTGTGCGGCTTGACAGAACCCGGCTTGGCAAGGATCTGACCACGCTCGACGCCGTCACGGTTCACACCGCGAACCAGTGCGCCGATGTTGTCGCCGGCCTGGCCCTGGTCGAGCAGCTTGCGGAACATTTCAACGCCGGTAACCGTCGTCTTCGACGTCGGACGAATGCCGACGATTTCGACTTCTTCGCCAACCTTGACGATACCACGCTCGACGCGGCCCGTTACAACCGTACCACGGCCGGAGATCGAGAACACGTCTTCGATCGGCATCAGGAACGGCTGGTCGATCGGACGCTCAGGCGTCGGGATGTAGGCGTCAACCGCTGCCATCAGCTCGCGGATCGCGTCTTCGCCGATCTTCTTGTCCGAATCTTCAAGAGCAGCAAGCGCCGAACCCTTGACAACCGGAATGTCGTCGCCCGGGAAGTCGTAGGACGACAGAAGTTCGCGGACTTCCAGTTCGACGAGCTCGAGAAGCTCGGCGTCATCAACCTGGTCGACCTTGTTGAGGAACACGACGATCGCCGGAACGCCAACCTGGCGAGCCAGCAGGATGTGTTCGCGCGTCTGCGGCATCGGGCCGTCAGCGGCCGAGCAAACCAGGATCGCGCCGTCCATCTGTGCGGCACCGGTGATCATGTTCTTGACGTAGTCGGCGTGGCCGGGGCAGTCAACGTGCGCATAGTGACGGTTCGGCGTTTCGTATTCGACGTGAGCCGTCGAAATCGTGATGCCGCGGGCCTTTTCTTCCGGTGCGGCGTCGATTTGGTCATACGCCTTGAACTCACCGAAGTACTTCGTGATCGCTGCCGTCAGAGACGTCTTGCCGTGGTCAACGTGGCCGATCGTGCCGATATTAACGTGCGGCTTGTTGCGCTCAAACTTACTCTTGCCCATTT
>JAGWJK010000244.1 GCA_028865845.1 Rhizobiaceae bacterium | reverse complement strand
GACCCCGTCCTATGTGGCGTTGATTCCAGGAGAACGGCATGCGCCTGACCAAGCAGACCAACTACGCAGTGCGCATGTTGATGTATTGCGCCGCCAACGAAGGCCACTTGAGCCGCATTCCAGAAATCGCCAGAGCCTATGGTGTTTCCGAGCTGTTTTTGTTCAAGATTTTGCAGCCGCTGACCAAGGCCGGCCTCGTTGAGACCGTGCGCGGTCGCAACGGTGGCGTCCGTCTTGCCAAGGCAGCGACCGCTATCAGCCTGTTCGATGTCGTCCGGGTGACGGAAGACAGCTTCGCCATGGCCGAATGTTTCGAAGACGGTGCCGTTGAATGCCCGCTGGTCGACAGCTGCGGTCTGAACTCGGCGCTGCGCAAGGCGCTGAACGCTTTCTTCGACGTGCTGACCGAATATTCCATCGACGATCTCGTCAAGGCGCGCCCGCAGATCAACTTCCTGCTCGGCCTCACCGACCGCGACCATCAGGTGATCAGCAAGAAGGCGGCGATCACCGCGCCGGCCGCCTGAGGCCGCTTAGCCTTCAATTTGTGATGCTGTCGCGTCGTATGTCCGAAGGGCCTGCGGCGCGATAATCGTTTTAGGGCGGTGCCTGAGATTTTCCAGCCGAGTGGTTTTTTCGAGGGCCAAAACCGCTTGCTCGCAACAGCCCTTCTTTTGTGCATTCGCCCGAATTTTCGCGATGCAGCATTAGGATTTTCGAAGAAATTGGATCGAAATCATTCGATTTGCGTCAAAAAACCGCGCAATTTCGCCAGATTGTTTCCAATCCACGGTCGTTTTTATGCGAAAATTTCCAAACCAGACAAATTGGAAAAATTTTTGGCAGTACTTGTTGCTTTCAAACTTTAAATAGCGTTCCATCGGCGCGATCCGAAAGGGGCCCTATGGGGACCCACGGTTTCAAAAGAAGAACAAACCTGGGAAACGATATCATGAAAAAGATCTCTGTCCTGATGGCAGTGACTGCTTTGGCTTCGGTCATGGCAACGTCCGCCTGGTCGAAAACACTTGTCTACTGCTCGGAGGGATCGCCGGAAGGTTTCGATCCGGGTATTTACACTGCTGGCACCACGTTCGATGCCTCTTCGCGCACGGTCTACAGCCGTCTCGTCGAATTCAAGCACGGCAGCACCGAAGTCGAGCCCGGCCTTGCCGAGAGCTGGACCGTTTCTCCTGATGGCACGGAATACACCTTCAAGCTCCGCAAGGGCGTTAAGTTCCAGACCACCGATTTCTTCACCCCGACGCGCGATCTGAACGCTGACGACGTCATCTTCTCGTTCAATCGCCAGCTGAAGGACGACAGCCCGTGGGCCAAGTACGTCGCCGGCGGCTCCTATGAATACGCTGCTGGCATGGGCTTCCCGACGCTCGTCAAGTCCGTCGACAAGGTCGACGACCTGACCGTCAAGTTCACGCTGAACCATCCGGAAGCACCGTTCATCGCCGACTTGGCCATGGACTTCGCCTCGATCCTGTCGAAGGAATATGCCGACAAGCTCCAGGCTGACGGCAAGATGGAACAGATGAACCAGCAGCCGCTCGGCACCGGTCCGTTCACCTTCGTTGCCTACCAGCCCGATGCCGTCATCCGCTACAAGGCGAACGACAGCTACTACAAGGGCAAGGAAAAGATCGACGATCTCGTTTTCGCGATTACGCCTGACGCATCGGTCCGCGCGCAGAAGCTGAAGGCCGGCGAGTGCAACATCATTCCTTATCCGAATGCTGCCGACATCAAGGATCTGAAGGCTGACAAGAACCTCCAGGTTCTCGAACAGGCTGGCCTGAACGTTTCCTACCTCGCTTACAACACGCTGGTTCCGCCCTTCGACAAGGTCGAAGTGCGCAAGGCGATCAACATGGCCGTCAACAAGAAGGCGATCGTAGACGCCGTCTTCCAGGGCTCCGGCACGGTTGCCACCAACCCGATCCCGCCGACGATGTGGTCGTACAACAAGGACGTCAAGGACGATCCGTACAACCCGGAAGAAGCCAAGAAGATGCTTGAAAAGGCTGGGGTCAAGGATCTCAGCATGAAGATCTGGGCTATGCCGGTTTCGCGTCCGTACATGCTGAACGCTCGCCGTGCAGCTGAACTGATGCAGGCCGACCTCGCCAAGATCGGCGTCAAGGTCGAGATCGTCACCTATGATTGGGCTCAGTACCTGAAGCTCTCCTCCGCCAAGGACCGTGATGGCGCTGCCATCCTCGGCTGGACCGGCGACAACGGTGACCCGGACAACTTCCTTGACACCCTGCTCGGCTGCGATGCCGTCGGCGGCAACAACCGCGCTCAGTGGTGCAACAAGGACTTTGACGCCCTGACGAAGAAGGCCAAGCAGACCGCCGACGTTAAGGAGCGCACCAAGCTCTACGAACAGGCACAGGTCGTCTTCAAGAAGGAAGCTCCGTGGATGACGATCGACCATTCGGAAGAATTCATCCCGATGACGAAGAATGTCTCCGGCTACGTTCAGGATCCGGTCGGCGTTCATCGTTTCGATGGCGTTGATATCTCTGAATAATACGCTCTGAAATACTCATCGAAAGACGAGTGCAACCGGCGGTCAGGCAAAGTGCCTGACCGCCGGAAAACTTTGGGTATCTGCCATGTTGCGATTTCTTTTGGCCCGCCTTGCGGTGCTGATACCGACATTCCTGGGCGTTTCGATTATCGCCTTCTCCTTCATTCGCCTGCTTCCCGGCGATCCGGTCATGCTGCTCTCCGGTGAACGCGTGATGTCGCCCGAGCGGCACGCGCAGATCGCGCATGACCTCGGCTACGACAAGCCCTATGTGGTTCAGTATCTGGACTACATCTGGAACGTCCTGCACGGTAATCTCGGCGCCTCCATCTTCACCAAGCGCGACGTGCTGACCGACTTCTTCACCTTCTTCCCGGCAACGCTCGAACTGTCGCTCTGCGCCATCATCCTCGCGATCTGTCTTGGCATTCCGGCCGGCGTCTTCGCCGCCGTGAAGCGCGGCACATGGTTCGACCAGAGCGTCATGGGCGTGGCCCTGATCGGCTATTCCATGCCGATCTTCTGGTGGGGCCTGCTGCTGATCATCTTCTTCAGCGGCTATCTGCACTGGACCCCCGTTTCGGGCCGCATCGGCCTCATCTATTTCTTCAAGCCGATCACTGGTTTCATGCTGATCGACAGCCTGCTGTCAGGTCAGAAGGGCGCGTTCTATTCCGCCTTGACCTCGCTGATCCTGCCGACCGTCGTGCTTGGCACCATCCCGCTCGCCGTCATCGCGCGGCAGACGCGCTCGGCGATGCTCGAAGTGCTGGGCGAGGATTATGTGCGCACCGCCCGCTCTAAGGGCCTGGCGCCGCTTCGTGTGGTTTCCGTGCATGCGCTGCGTAATGCCATGATCCCGGTCGTTACCACGATCGGCCTGCAGGTCGGCGTTCTCCTCGGGGGCGCCATTTTGACCGAAAGCATCTTCTCGTGGCCGGGTATCGGCAAATGGATGATCGACGCGGTGTTCAAGCGCGACTATCCAGTCGTCCAGGGCGGTCTCCTCCTGATCGCCGGCATCGTCATGCTGGTCAATCTCGCCGTCGACCTGCTCTACGGCTTCATCAACCCACGCATTCGGCACTAGGAGCTGTTCATGAGCACGGTAGAGACCAAAGCCGGTCGCCCCTCCGCTCTTGCGGATTTCTGGTACTATTTCTCCCGCAACAAGGGCGCCGTCATCGGACTGGCGATCTTCCTCTTCGTTCTGCTGCTGGCGATCTTTGCCGGCATCGTCGCCCCTCACGATCCGGACGTCACCTATGGCAGCGACATGCTCGGCCTGCCTCCGGCATGGTCCGACGGCGGCAACGATTCATTCTTCCTCGGCACGGATGCCAACGGCCGCGACCTGCTGTCGCGCCTGATCTACGGCACGCGTTTTTCGCTGTTTATCGGCCTCGTCGTCGCCTCGCTGTCGGCTTTAGCCGGCGTGCTCATCGGTCTTGTCGCCGGCTATGTCCGCGGCCGCACCGATACGATCATCATGCGCGTCATGGACATCATTCTCGCCGTCCCGTCGCTGCTGCTCGCGCTGGTGCTGGTGGCAATCCTCGGGCCTGGCCTGACCAACGCCATGATCGCGATCTCGATCGTCAACCAGCCGCATTTCGTCCGCCTGACCCGCGCTTCGGTGCTGGCCGAGCGCGAGAAGGAATATGTCATCGCTTCGCGCGTCTCCGGCGCCGGACCGTTCCGCCTGATGTTCAAGACCATCTTGCCGAACTGTCTGGGCCCGCTGATCGTGCAGGCGACGCTCGCCTTCTCCGCGGCGATCCTCGACGCTGCCGCTCTCGGCTTTCTCGGCCAGGGCGCTCAGCCGCCGACGCCGGAATGGGGCACCATGCTTGCGGACGCCCGCGAGTTCTTCCAGACCAAACCCTGGCTCGTCACTTACCCCGGTCTTTGCATCTTGATCACCGTCCTTGCCATCAATCTGATGGGCGATGGCCTTCGCGATGCTCTTGACCCGAAGCTGAAGAGGTCGTGATGGCGCTTCTCGATATTGAAAACCTCACCGTCGAATTCCAGACCTCGTCCGGCCTGTTTCGGGCCGTCGATGGTGTTTCCCTCACCTGCGACAAGGGTGAAATCCTCTCCATCGTCGGCGAGTCCGGTTCCGGCAAGTCGGTCTCGATGCTTGCCATGATGGGCCTCCTGCCGTGGACGGCGAAGATCACCGCCGACCGCATGATGTTCGACGGCAAGGATTTGCGCGGCATCTCCTCGCGTCAGCGCCGCAAGATCATCGGCAAGGACATGGCGATGATCTTCCAGGAGCCGATGTCGAGCCTCAATCCGTGCTTCACGGTCGGCTTCCAGCTCGGCGAAACCCTGCGTATCCATATGGGCCTCGACCGCAAGGCTCGCCGCGAGCGCTCGATCGAACTCCTGCGGCTGGTCGGCATTCCAGCGCCGGAGGATCGCCTTGGCAACTTCCCGCATCAGATGTCGGGCGGCATGAGCCAGCGCGTCATGATCGCGATGGCGCTCGCCTGCAATCCGAAGTTGCTGATCGCCGACGAGCCGACCACCGCGCTTGACGTGACCATCCAGGCCCAGATCCTCGATCTGCTCGCGCGCCTGCAGAAGGAGCAGGGCATGGCGCTCGTGCTCATCACTCACGACATGGGCGTGGTGGCTGAAACCGCCGAACGCGTCCAGGTGCAATATGCCGGCCAGAAGGTCGAGGAGCAGCCGGTCAAGGCGCTGTTCCGCGATCCGCATCATCCGTATACGGCAGCGCTGCTCTCCGCCCTGCCGGAGCGTGCCGTCGTCGGCCAGCGCCTTCCGTCGATCGCCGGCGTCGTGCCCGGCCAGCATGACCGGCCGACTGGCTGTCTGTTTGCGCCGCGCTGCTCGTTTGCGACGCCCGAATGCGATCGCGGCGTTAAGCGCCAGGGCGTCGACCTCGGCGTCACGCTCTGCAACTATCCGCTGGAACAAGGCAAGCCGCTCGGTCACCCCGGCCTTGTCGTCACGCAATCCGCAGGAGGTCTCGCATGACCGGGGCTGTTCTCGAAGGGCGTGATCTCGCCCGTTTCTACACCGTCAAGCGCGGTGCCTTCAAACCCGAGGCGACCGTCAAGGCGCTGAACGGCGTCAGCTTCAGCCTGCAGTCCGGTCGTACCCTTGCCGTTGTCGGCGAAAGCGGTTGCGGCAAGTCGACCCTTGCCCGCCTGGTGACGATGATCGAGGACCCGACAGCCGGCGAACTGCTGATCGACGGCAAGCCTGCCCGCGTCGGCGACCGCAACTTGCGCAGCGCGGTTCAGATCGTGTTCCAGAACCCTTACGGCTCGCTCAATCCGCGCCAGAAGGTCGGCTCGATTCTCGAGGAGCCGCTGAAGATCAACACCGATGACGATGCCGCCACCCGCCGCCGCAAGGCGGAGGACATGATGGCCCGCGTCGGCCTGCGCCCGGAACATTACGACCGCTATCCGCACATGTTCTCCGGCGGCCAGCGCCAGCGCATCGCGATTGCCCGTGCCCTGATGCTGCAGCCGAAGGTGCTGGTGCTCGACGAGCCGGTGTCGGCACTCGATCTGTCGATCCAGGCGCAGGTGCTGAACCTCCTGATGGACCTGCAGAAGGAGATGAACCTTGCCTACCTCTTCATCTCGCATGGTCTCTCGGTCGTTCGCCATATCGCCGACGACGTGATGGTGATGTATCTCGGCCGTCCGGTGGAAACGGGCACGGCGGAAGAAGTCTTCACGCGTCCGCGTCATCCCTATACGGCGGCACTTCTGTCGGCGACGCCGATCGCCGATCCGGAGCGCGAGAAGAACCGCATCCGTCTGCAGGGCGAATTGCCGTCGCCGCTCAATCCGCCGACCGGTTGCCACTTCAACCCGCGCTGCTGGCGAGCCCAGGAACATTGTCGCCAGGTGACGCCGGAACTCTCCGGCGAGGCCACGCACAAATTCGCCTGTCATTTTCCATTGGATTGATCATGATCGAAAGTTCGACATCGCCGCTCGCCATCGTTGTCATGGGCGTCAGTGGTAGCGGAAAATCGTCCGTCGGCGAAAAGCTGGCGGAATTGCTGGGCATCGATTTCATCGAGGGCGATGCACTGCATCCCGCTGCCAATGTCGAGAAGATGAGCAAGGGCATTCCGCGGGTCGACGAGGACCGGGGGCCCT
>JAGWJK010000243.1 GCA_028865845.1 Rhizobiaceae bacterium | reverse complement strand
ATCGCGTACGGCGCCACCGATCGTCTCGTCGTCCTCGACCAGAAGAATTCTCACTTGCCCCTCGCAGCCCTAGCCCGTCGTCCAGTTAATGCCGCCAACCCTATCTGGTCAATAACGGCCGAAATAAGCCACAATGCGAAGCACAGTTCTTATCCCCGGCCATGAAGGCCGGAAACGTTCACGGCAGCTATGGACAGAGATCGGAGCCGCGATTACTGCTTTGCTCCGCAAGAGGAGCGCGGTTTGCTGCCGCTTAAGGATTTGAGAGCTGGAGGAGGCTCGTTCATGCTGAAGGGAATTTCGCCGCTGTTGACTGCTGACGTGTTGCATGCCCTGAAATCGATGGGGCATGGCGATATGCTGGCGATCGTCGATACTAATTTCCCCGCCGATGCCATCGCGCGGCAGACGCGGCTCGGCCATCTTCTGCGCATCGACAATGTTCCCGCCGACAAGGCCGTAGAAGCGATCCTGTCGCTGATGCCGCTCGACACGTTCATCGACGATGCGGCGACGCGAATGGAAGTGGTTGGCGCGCCGGAAGAGGTGCCGCAGGTGCAGGGCGAAGTGCAGGTCGCGATCGATCGTGCCGAAGGCAAGCACTGGCCGCTGGTGCCGGTCGAGCGTTTTGCCTTCTACGAACGCGCAAAGACCGCATACTGCGTCATCCAGACCGGCGAACGCCGCTTCTACGGTTGTTTCACCTTGACCAAGGGCGTCATCCCGCCGGAGACTGCGTAACGTACCGCACCGGGATTTCCACCGCGGAAAGCGTGCTGTTTTGACAAGGGAATATGATGGCCAGGAAGTTGGAATCCCAAGGGCGGCTTGACGATGCGGCGCGGGCGGGCTGGCTATATTACGTTGCCGGACGAACGCAGGACGAAATCGCGATTTCCATGGGTATCTCCCGGCAATCGGCGCAGCGGCTGGTGTCGCTCGCCGTTGCCGAAAGGCTGATCAAGGTGCGGCTGGACCATCCGATCGCCGCCTGTCTCGAATATGCGGTGGCGCTGCGCGAGAAATTCAAGCTGCGGCATGTGGAAGTCGTGCCGAGCGATCCCGACGGCACGTCGTCGACGGTCGGCATCGCCGAGGCGGGTGCTGCCGAAATCGAGCGCTGGCTGAAGCGCAGCGATCCGATCGTGCTTGCGATCGGCACGGGCCGCACGCTGAAAGCGGCCGTCGACCAGCTGCCGGCCATCGAATGTCCGCAACACCGCGTCGTATCGCTGACCGGCAATATCGGTCCCGATGGTTCGGCGGCCTATTACAACGTTATCTTCAGCATGGCCGATGCCATCAAGGCGCGGCACTATCCGATGCCGCTGCCGGTGCTCGTCTCATCCGCCGAGGAACGGGAATTGCTGCATGCGCAGGCGCTGGTGCGCTCGACGCTCGACATCAGCGCGCAGGCGGACGTTACCTTCGTCGGCGTTGGCGAGATGGGCATCGAGGCGCCGCTTTGTCTCGACGGGTTCCTGGAGAAGGACGAGATGATGGCGCTGATGCGTCGTGGTGCTGCCGGTGAAATCTGCGGTTGGGTTTTCGATGGTGACGGCAAGCTGATGTCGGATGCCGTCAACGACCGCGTCGCCAGTGCGCCGATACCGCCGCGAGAGGCTTCGTCCGTCATTGGAATCGCCAAGGGCAAGCGCAAATTCGAAGCGATCAAGGCCGCGGTAACCGGCCATCAGATCAACGGTTTGATCACCGACGAGGCAGTTGCTGAGTTTTTGCTCAAAGGGTGAGCAAAAAATAATCCATTAAAATCAAAAGCATGAGCTGCATGTTCGGCATCGCAGCAACGAATCCGCATTGACATTTTGTAATGAACTATGAGTAATTGCCCATGAGCAAAGCGAATGCTCATAATTCATCTTCTGGGAGGAAGATATGAAATTGAAAACTTTCCTGCTGGGCGCCTGCTCGGCACTGATGTTTGCTGGAATGGCGTCCGCCGAAACTCTCACGATTGCAACCGTGAACAATGGCGACATGATCCGTATGCAGAAGCTTACGGACGATTTCAAAGCCAAGAACCCCGATATCGACCTGCAGTGGGTTACGCTCGAAGAAAACGTATTGCGCCAGAAGGTTACGACCGACATCGCCACCAAGGGCGGTCAATACGACGTTCTGACGATCGGCACGTATGAAGTTCCGATCTGGAGTAAGCTCGGCTGGCTCGCCCCGCTCGACAAGCTCGCTGCCGACAAGAACTACGATGTGGATGACCTTCTCCCGGCTATCCGCAGCGGCCTGACCGAAGACGGCAAGCTCTATGCCGCTCCGTTCTACGGCGAAAGCTCGATGGTCATGTACCGCAAGGACCTGTTCGACAAGGCCGGCCTGAAGATGCCGGACGCGCCGACCTGGGATTTCATTGCCGATGCGGCCCGCAAGATCACCGACAAGGACCATGAAGTCTACGGCATCTGCCTTCGCGGCAAGGCCGGCTGGGGCGAAAACATGGCATTCCTGACCGCGATGTCGAACTCGTTCGGCGCTCGCTGGTTCGATGAGAAGTGGAAGGCACAGTTCGATCAGCCGGAATGGAAGGACACGCTGGACTTCTACGTCAAGCTGATGAAGGACGCCGGCCCTCCGGGCGCTTCGTCCAACGGCTTCAACGAAAACCTCTCGCTGTTCCAGACCGGCAAGTGCGGTATGTGGATCGATGCGACGGTTGCCGCTTCGTTCGTTTCCGACCCGAAGGAATCGAAGGTTGCCGATAATGTCGGTTTCGCTCTGGCTCCGGATAAGGGCCTCGGCAAGCGTGGCAACTGGCTCTGGGCCTGGAACCTCGCCATCCCGGCTTCGTCGAAGAAGACCGAAGCTGCCGAAAAGTTCATCGCATGGGCAACCAGCAAGGATTACACCAACCTTGTTGCTCAGAAGGAAGGCTGGCTGAATGCACCTCCCGGCACCCGCGCTTCGCTCTATGCGAATGCGGACTACCAGAAGGCAGCTCCCTTCGCCAAGATGACGCTCGACTCGATCAACTCGGCTGATCCGACCCACCCGACCGTCAAGCCGGTCCCGTATGTCGGCGTCCAGTTCGTCGCTATCCCTGAGTTCCAGGGCATCGGCACTGCCGTCGGCCAGCAGTTCTCTGCAGCGCTTGCCGGCCAGATCACCGTTGACCAGGCCCTCAAGGCCGCACAGCAGCTGACCACCCGCGAAATGACCAAGGCTGGTTATCCGAAGTAAGAAACCTCCCAAGGTAAGGAGGGGAGCGTTCCCTCGAAGAACGCTACCCTCCCTTACTCAGGCCGCCGGGTGCCCGAACTGCTCCTCGGCGGCCTCTTTTATTTCAGCCGCTCCACGGCCACTTCTCCCTGCTAAAAGATAGGTCGGTACTTGCCATGGCAACGTTGCACACCCGTTCTACCGCACGCGTCATGATGGCGCCGTCGGTTTTGCTTCTCTTTGCGTGGATGATCGTCCCCCTGGTCATGACGATCTACTTTTCGACACTGAACTATAATCTCCTGTCCCCGGGCGAGAACAATTTCATCGGCCTGCTGAACTACCAGTATTTCGTCACCGATCCGGCATTCGTAAGCTCGCTGGTGGTCACGCTGACGCTGGTCATCGGCGCGCTGATCATCACCGTGGTCGGCGGTATCGCGCTGGCGCTGCTGCTCGATCAGCCGATGTTCGGGCAGAGTATCGTGCGCATGCTGGTTCTGGCGCCGTTTTTCGTCATGCCGACGGTCGCAGCATTGATCTGGAAGCACATGTTCATGAATCCGGTGAACGGGCTGCTCGCCCATCTCTTCCGGTTTTTGGGACTGAGCCCGATCACCTGGCTTGAGACCGTGCCGCTGTTTTCGATCATAATCATTGTGTCCTGGCAATGGCTGCCTTTCGCGACCCTCATTCTTCTGACCGCGCTGCAGTCGCTCGACGAAGAACAGAAGGAGGCTTCGGAAATGGATGGCGCCGGCCCGGTCTCGCGGCTGATCTATATCATCCTGCCGCATATGGCGCGTGCGATCACGGTGGTGATCCTGATGGAGACCATCTTCCTTCTTTCCGCTTTCGCCGAAATCCTGGTCACTACTAACGGCGGTCCCGGCACGGCGACGACCAATCTCACCTACCTCGTCTACTCGCAGATCGTCCTGTCGCAGGATGTCGGCGGCGCATCAGCGGGCGGTATCATCGCTGTCATCCTCGCCAATATCATCGCCATCTTCCTGATGCGCGCCGTTGGCAAGAATCTGGAGGCTTAAGATGGCTCGCGCTGTTTCCACACGCCGCAAGATAGGTTTCACGATCGCCGCCTGGATTGTCGGCATCCTGATCTTCTTCCCGATCCTCTGGACGTTTCTGACCAGCTTCAAGACCGAGGGCGATGCGATCGCGTCGCCACCGCAGTTCCTGTTCTTTCACTGGACGTTGGAAAACTACGCCGCCGTGCAGCAGCGGTCCGACTATCTACTTCACTTCCTGAACTCGGTGATCATCGCCTTCGGCTCGACCATTCTCGGCCTGATCGTCGCGGTGCCGGCCGCCTGGGCGATGTCGTTCTCGCCGACCAAGCGCACCAAGGACGTGCTGATGTGGATGCTGTCCACGAAGATGATGCCGCCGGTTGGCGCCTTCATTCCGATCTACCTGCTGTTCCAGCAGTTCGGCCTGATCAACAACCAGTTCGCCAGCCGCGTCGGCATGGTCGTCGTGCTGATGCTGATCAACCTGCCGATCATCGTGTGGATGCTCTATACCTATTTCAAGGAAATTCCCGGTGAAATTCTGGAAGCGGCCCGCATGGACGGCGCATCCCTGGTGAAGGAAATCGTCTACGTGCTGACGCCGATGGCGATCCCGGGGCTTGCATCGACGATGCTGCTGAACATCATCCTCGCCTGGAACGAGGCTTTCTGGACGCTCAATCTCTCCGCCGTCGACGCGGCGCCGTTGACGACCTTCATCGCTTCCTATTCCAGTCCCGAAGGCCAGTTCTACGCCAAGCTTTCGGCGGCATCGACCATGGCGATCGCCCCGATCCTGATCCTCGGCTGGTTTTCGCAAAAGCAACTCGTTCGCGGCCTCACCTTCGGCGCGGTTAAGTAAGGAAGATAAACAATGGGTAGCATTCATCTTCAGAAAGTTTCGAAGGTATTTGGCGAAGCCAAGGTCATTCCTTCCATCGACCTCGACATCAATGACGGCGAATTCGTCGTCTTCGTCGGACCGTCGGGTTGCGGCAAGTCCACCCTGCTGCGCCTCATTGCCGGGCTGGAGGACGTCACCGGTGGCACGATCACCATCGACGGCAAGAACGCCACCACGCTTTCGCCATCCGAACGCGGCCTTGCCATGGTGTTCCAGTCCTACGCTCTCTATCCGCATATGAGCGTGCGCAAGAACATCGCCTTTCCGCTCAAGATGGCGAACATGCCGCAGGCCGAGATTGACAAGAAGGTCGCGGATGCCGCTCGCGTGCTCAACCTGACGGATTATCTGGAGCGCAAGCCGCGCCAGCTTTCCGGCGGTCAGCGTCAGCGCGTGGCCATCGGTCGCGCCATCGTCCGCCAGCCGTCGGCCTTCCTGTTCGACGAGCCGTTGTCCAATCTCGATGCGGCGTTGCGCGTCAACATGCGTCTGGAAATCAGCGAGCTGCATCAGCAGCTGAAGACGACGATGATCTACGTGACGCACGACCAGGTCGAAGCCATGACCATGGCCGACAAGATCGTCGTGCTCAATCGCGGCAATATCGAGCAGGTCGGTTCGCCGCTCGAACTCTACCGCAGCCCGCGCAACATCTTCGTCGCCGGCTTCATCGGTTCGCCGAAGATGAACTTCGTCAAGGGCGCCTATGCCAAAGGCCTGAACGCCGACACGATCGGTGTTCGCCCCGAACATATCGCACTGTCGACGACCGCGGGCGACTGGAAGGGTACGGTCAATGTCGCCGAGCATCTCGGCTCGGATACGTTCCTGCATATCGAAGCCGAAGGCATCGGTCCGATCACCGCGCGCGGCACAGGCGAGTTCGGCGTGCATGCCGGCGATACGGTTTATATGACGCCGGACCGCAATCGTATTCACCGCTTCAACGAGCAGGGCCTGGCGATCTGATCGGCCGGCCTGCCGCCATGCCTGGCCCACGCGGGCATGGTGAACGCCATTAAACCTGGGCCTGTCAGGCCCGGGAATTCCTAGCCGGAGTGGTTTCCGCAGCCATCCGGAGCAAAAAGACCTTTCAGAAGGACTTGAGACATGACGTGCAAACTATCGCTCGCAACGCTTAACGAGGCAGCGGCAACGGCTGCCATACCTGCCTATGATCGGGCGTCGCTCTCCGCGGGCATCGTCCATTTCGGCGTCGGCAACTTCCACCGCGCTCATCAGGCGATCTATCTCGACGATCTCTTCAATTCCGGCGGGGATCACGATTGGGCGATCATCGGCGCCGGCGTGTTGCCGTCCGATGCCGCGATGCGCGAAAAGCTTGCGGCGCAGGACTTCCTGACGACGGTGGTCGAGCAGGACAACAACCGCACCGCCGCCCGCGTCACCGCGCCGATGATCGACATCCTGCCAGTGGGCGACGCCAAGGCTGTTATCGCCAAGCTGGCCGACCCCGCGATCCGCATCGTCTCGATGACGATCACCGAAGGCGGCTACTTCATCGATGCGTCCGGCAAGTTCAATCCCGGCCATCCGGCCATCGTCGCCGACGGCCAGAACC
>JAGWJK010000242.1 GCA_028865845.1 Rhizobiaceae bacterium | reverse complement strand
CAGATCTGGAACATTCACTCGGTTTCCGACATCACCGCCCTACCCGGCCTGATTGCCTGCCTCGTCGGTATCGTCGTTCCCGTCCTGCTTTTCTATGCCTTCGGCATGATGATTTCGCGCGCGCAGGACATGCGCAACGCAGCTCGCACCATGGCGGAAGTCGCCCTTCGCCTTGCAGAACCGGAAACCGTCGCCTCCGAGCGCATAATGACGGTCGGCCAGGCCGTTCGCCGCGAAGTCTCGGCCATGAACGAGGGCATCGAGCGCACGATCGCACGCGCCACCGAGCTTGAAACGCTTGTTCATACCGAAGTGAACGCGCTGGAACGCAGCTATGCCGACAATGAGCTTCGTGTGCGCGGCCTCGTGCATGAACTCGGCTCCGAGCGCGACGCCATCGTCAACCACGCAGAACGCATCCGCTCGTCGATCGCCGGCGTCCATGACCAGATCAAGGAAGATCTCTCACTCGCGACGGAAGAAATCGCCGTGCGGCTGTCGACATCGGGCGAAGCCTTCGCCTCGATGATCGACACGCGCGCCGCGACGCTGATGGAAAAGTCCGACACGGTCGTCGAAGCTCTGGGCAGCCTGCTTGCGGCCAAGACCGACAGCCTGCTTCAGAACCTGAATGCGTCGGGCGCAGCCCTCACCCAGGAATTCGACTCGCGGCTTGAAACGCTCTCCTCGACGCTCAACAAGCGCGGGAGCGAATTGCTCGGCCAATTCGAGACCCGGGCTTCGACGCTCGATGCGAATACCGAAAAACTGAACGCGGCGCTGAACGATCGCGCCCGCCAGCTCAACGAGACGCTGGTCGCCCGCACCCGCGAAATCAGCGAAAGCCTGACCGGCGGCGAACGCACCATCACAAGCACGCTCGACACCGTGCTTTCGAAGCTCAACAAGTCGCTCGACGAAAAGGGCGCGAGCTTCCGCCAGAGCCTGCAGTCGACCACCGACGATACCATCATGGATATCGACCTGCGCCAGGGCTTCTTCGAGGAGCGCATGCAGTCGACCGTGGCGCAGCTTTCGACCACGTTCGACGAGCGGGTTGCCGAATTTACCTCTGCCTTCGACAAGCGCGCCGGTTCGCTGGACACGAAGCTGACGGAGAGCCTTGCCAAGATCAACCAAACGTTGAGCGGCAGCTCGGAAGCCATTGACGAGATTCTGAATTCGAGCATCGAGCGCATCGGCTCGTCGCTGACCGACCAGTCGCTTGCGCTGGCAACGACGCTTGCCACCAGCCAGGAAGTGCTGGAATCCTCGATCGCCTCCAAGGCCGATGAAATCACCTCCGCCCTTCACGGCGCAACGACGGGAATTTCGGCTGCACTGAACACCGGCGCCAACGAATTCAACAGCGCGCTTTCGACCCATGCCGGCGCCTTCACGTCGGCTGTCCAGGGTGCGACCCGTGACGTTTCTGCCGCGCTGCAGAGCGGAACCGAGGAGCTGAATTCCGCCTTCGCCGGTCGCTCCAGCGAATTGACCGAAACGCTTGCCACCCACTCCGGCGAGTTCACCAGGTCGCTGCAGACCGCGACCTCGGACATCTCCTCTGCCCTCAACAAGGGAACAAGCGAGCTCACCAATACCTTCCTCGGCCGCGCAAGCGAACTCAACACGACGCTGTCCACCCGCGCCGGCGAAATCACCCAGGCGCTGAGCTCCGCGCATGAGCGCATCGACGCGGTCATGGCTGAGCGCAGCAGCACCTTGTTCGGCGCGCTGTCCGAAAACCAGACGCGCTTCGAGCAGACGCTTGCCGAACGCTCCGCCGGCATCATCAACGCCGTTTCCGGCACGCACGAGAACCTGACCGCGGCTCTCGACGAGCGCACCTCGATGTTGGCGATTTCGCTGGCTGAAAATCAGCTGCGCCTCGAGAACACGCTGGCAAGCCGTGCCGACGCTATTGCCAGCACGGTTGCCGATACGCACACGAGACTGGCCGATACTCTCGACGACAAGGCCATGGCGCTGGCAATCGCTTTGTCCGACAGTCAGTCCCGCATCGAAGATGCATTGGCAAGCCGCACCGAAAACCTGACGAGCGTCATCGCCGACACCCATTCCAAGCTCGCCGATACGTTCGACGACAAGACGATGGCTCTCGCGATCGCCCTGTCCGACAGCCAGTCCCGCATCGAGGACACGCTTGCCGGCCGCGTCGAGGGGCTGACATCCGCGATCTCCGATACCCACGCCAAGCTCGCTGAAACGCTTGACGACAAGACGATGGCGCTGGCCATTGCCCTGTCCGACAGCCAGTCCCGCATCGAAGACACGCTTGCCGGCCGCGTCGAGGGCCTGACGTCCGCGATCTCCGGCACACACGCCAAGCTTGCCGAAACGCTTGACGACAAGACGATGGCCCTCGCCGTCGCCCTGTCGGAAAGCCAGTCGCGTCTCGAGGACACACTGTCTGGCCGCGTCGAAGGTCTGACTTCGGCGATCACCGATACCCATTCCAAGCTTGCCGAAACCCTTGACGACAAGACGATGGCGCTCGCCGTCGCCCTGTCGGAGAGCCAGTCGCGCCTTGAAGATACCTTGTCCGGCCGCGTCGAAGGCCTGACGAGCGCAATAACCGATCCACATACCAAGCTTGCCGAAACGCTCGACGACAAGACGATGGCATTGGCCGTTGCCCTTTCCGAAAGCCAGTCGCGCCTCGAGGACACGCTGTCGGGTCGCGTCGAAGGTGTGGCGGACGCCATTGCCGGCACGCACAAGGCCCTTGCCAGCACGCTGGACGACAAGACCAGAGCACTTGCCGCGGCTCTTTCCGACAGCCGCTCGCGCCTGGAAGAGACCTTGTCCGGCCGCGTCGAAGGCATGACCAGCGCCATCGCCGATACCCATTCCAAGCTTGCCGATGCGCTCGACGACAAGACGATGGCGCTCGCCGTCGCGTTGTCGGAAAGCCAGTCCCGCCTGGAAGATACGCTGTCCGGATATGCCGACAGCGTCGCCAACACGATGGACGACAAGACCCGTGGTCTTGCCGCGACCCTCACCGACAGCCGCTCGCGCCTCGAAGAGACCCTGTCGGGTCGCGTCGACGGCCTTGCCAGCGCCATCGCCGATACCCATTCCAAGCTCGCAGACGCGTTCGATGACAAAACGATGGCGCTTGCCATCACCCTGTCCGAAAGCCAGTCCCGTCTGGAAGACACCCTGTCGGGACATGCCGAAGGTGTGGCCAACACCATGGACGACCGGACCAGGGCGCTCACCGCCGCGCTGTCGAATGGCCAGATGCAGCTTGAACAAGCGCTCGCCCATCGCGCCGAAGCCATCACCAGCGCCGTCACCGGCAGCCACGGTTCGCTCGCAGACACGCTGGACGAAAAGGCAATGGCTCTCGCCATTTCCCTCTCCGAGACGCAGGCTCGCATCGAGGATACGCTTTCCGGCCGTCTGGACGCCCTTGCCAACACCGTCGCCGGTACGCATGACAAGATCATCAACAGCCTCGACGACAAGACCCTTGCGCTCGCCATTGCTCTTTCCGACAACCAGGCCCGCATCGAGGAAACCCTGGCAAGCGGCGCCGAATCGATCGCCAACGCCGTCAATAGCGGCCACGCTGCACTGACCGACACGCTCGACGACAAGAGCATGGCTTTCGCCATCACGCTTGCCGAAAACCAGAGCCGCTTCGATTCCGCCCTGGAATCACGCGCCCATGCGCTTCTCGAAGGTGTTGCCGGTGCGGAAGCCCGCGTTGCCGGCGCTTTCGGCGACAAGGCCGAAGCGATCAACACCGCCTACACCGAAAACCAGGAGCGCCTGGAGCGCTCGCTGACCACACACACCAACGCGCTTTCCAGCCTTCTCGGCAACAGCGGCGACCGTATCGAGACCGTTATCGGCGGCTCGGCGGCGCGCGTCGAAAATGCGCTGGCAAGCACGACACGCCAACTGGAAAACACGCTCGGCGTCGGCCTGTCGCAGATGGACGAAAGCCTGGCTTCCGCCTACGAGCGCATGCGCTCCACGCTGGAAGACCGCAGCAATGCCATCAGCCTGACGCTGCGCGACGCCCATAGCCACATCGACAATACGCTCGCTGAGCAGGCGACGGCTATTGGCACCTCGATTGCCACCAGCGCCAGCATGTTGGAAATGTCGCTGGAGGACCGCGAAGCGTCGCTGCGCCAGACGATCGACGCCAGCGCCCGTGCCCTCGAAGACCGCCTGCACAGCGGCGCTGGCGATATTGCCGGTCGCATCCAGCAGGCTGCAGGCGACATCACCCGTTCGGCTGAGACTTTCTCGGCCAATCTTAACCAGTCGATCGAAGGCATGACCGGCCGCTTTGCCGAAACCGGCTCGCGCGTCGAAGCCAGTCTCTCGGCCCTGGAAAACCGCATCCATGAAGGTGTCGGCGGCGTTGCAGCCCAGGTCGATGCGGCTGGCAACCGCCTGTCCGATACGCTGGCAAGCGGTGCTGCGCATATCGACCGTTCCGGTGACGAAGCCGCCGCCCGCATCGCCTCGACGCTCGACAGCCGTCTGTCGACCCTGGCCGATGCGATCGACAGCCGCACCACCACTCTGAGCCACGCGCTGGACAGCCGCACGAGCAATCTCAACCAGGCTCTCGACAGCCGTACCAACAGCCTCAGCCAGGCGCTCGACAGCGGCAGTGCCCGCCTCGAGGAACGCCTGTCGACCATGGACCGCGCCCTGAACGTCGGTCTCGAAGCCGTCAACCGCACCATCGAGGGCAAGGCGACCAATCTTGCCACGACGCTGCGCACTGCCGTCGCCGACGCGGCACAGGGCATGGACAGCGAAGCGACACGCACCGCCGACCTGCTTGCCCGCACCGGCCAGCAGTTCGCCGACGATCTCGGCAGCCGCAGCGATGCCTTCACCCGCGCCATGAGCGATCGCTCGGAGGAAATCGTCACCCGGGTTTCCGAGACGCACAACCGGCTGGCAGGCCAGGCGGCAGCTGTCGCGCAGACCTTCTCCGAAGCCGGCAACGCCATCATCAACAAGGTTGCGGAGGCCGAGGGCCTGGTCGGCAAGCAGGTCAACGCGATCTCGCAAGTCCTGACCTCCGCAGAGCAGTCGCTCGAAACCCGCGGCACCGCCATCCGCGATGCCCTCGCCGGTGGCAGCGAACAGATCGCCTCGACCATGTCCAAGGTCGAGCGTGCCCTCGACGACCGCAGCGCCGCTATCCGCACCAACCTTGAAGAACAGGCTCGCGAGATCAATTCGACGCTTGCCGACGTCGACAAGGCCCTGGAAGCGCGTGGCACATCCATCCGCTCCTCGCTCGACGAACGCACCCGCGAACTCAACTCCATGCTTGCAGGCCGTTCGAGCGAACTGTCGCGCATCATCGAGGAAAAGGCCCGCCCGATCGTCGAGAGCTATGCCGCAACCGGCCAGGAGGCAGCAGCCCTCATCACCGCTGCCGCACAGCAGAGCAGCGATCGTCTGCGCAGCGAAAATGCCGCCCTGATCAACGCTATCGCCTCGCGCACCAACGATACGCTCGCAGCCATCTCGGCCCGCACCGAACATGCCGCAAACGCCGTCAGCGCGCTGGAGAACAACCTGCTCGCCAGCGTCAACGGCATCATCGAGCGGCTGGCGGAAAACAACACCACCATCGTCGGCATGCTGAGCAGCGCCGCCGAGGAATTCGCCACCGTCGACGGCCGTCTCAGCACCACCTCGGCACGCTTTGCAGACTCGGCAAACAGGGCGTCGGAAATGGTCTCGGCGTCGACGCGCCTTCTCGAAGGCAAGGTCGACAAGCTGTCGGATATTTCCGGCAAGACACTGTCGCAGGTCGGCGGCATCATCGGCCGCTTCGACGAGCACTCCAAGGTTCTGTCGCAGGCATCGCAGCTTCTCGGCGCCGCGCAATCGAACCTGGTCTCGACGCTGGAAGAACGCGAAACCGCCCTGCAGAACCTCGCGGTCGGCTTGGTTCATCGTTCGGAAGAGATCGAAAACACCATGCGCGCCCTCGGCAACATGGTGGAAAGCGCCTTCGACCGCGCCGAGCAACGTTCCAACCAGGTGACCGGCAATCTGCGCCAGGGCGTACAGTCCTCCTTCGCCGATATCGGCCGTGTTCTCTCCGAAGCCGAGAACCGCGCCGAGCAGGCCGCGGAAGCCATGCGTGGCTCACTGCAGAAGGCCGGCGAAGAAGCCAACCAGACCATCGACAACACCTTCGCAAATGCCGAGCGCCGCTCCGGCGAGCTGACCAACCGACTTCGCGGCGGCCTTTCGGCATCGCTGGCCGATGTCGAGACCATGTTGGCTGATGCCGGCAAGACCTCGGACACCACGGCACAGCAGCTGCGCGACACCATGCGCGTCGCCGTCGACGAGGCGATCGGCCGTTTCTCCGGCGCCACCGACGAGATCCGCCGCTCGGCGGGCGACATCCGCAGGGAACTCGATCTTACCCGCAACGAACTGAAGCGCGGTGCCTTCGACCTGCCGGAAGAGGCCAAGGAAAGCGCCGCAGCCATGCGCCGCGCCGTCGCCGAACAGATCAAGGCTCTGCAGGATATTTCGCAGATTGTCGGCCGTTCGACCCAGCATCTGGAAATCTCCGAGCCGTCGGCCCGTGCGCTCGCCGACGCCCAGCCGGCACCACGTCCGCGCCCGGCGGCACCTGCCCCGGCGCAGGCCGCAGCTCCACGCCCGCAACCGCAGGCACCTGCGCCG
>JAGWJK010000241.1 GCA_028865845.1 Rhizobiaceae bacterium | reverse complement strand
GGCGAGCACATCCAAAAGCTTACGCCCACAATGAAAAATGACGTGGCGGGTAACGGGCGAGGGTACGCCGTCAATCGCGAAACTGACATGAGTTTGATGGCAGGCGGCGCTCAAGGTTTGTCTTTGTTGCGGCCATCATCTCAGATCGCGCTTTCTGAGCGCGCGCGCCCAGTGATCCCTTTTTGAGATTGTTCGGCCGAAGATCAAAGCCGCCGCCACGAACAAAAGCGCGGTTCCCAAATTCCAGCCCAGGACCATAACGGTCGCGTCGAGTGGGTGGAACATCGAGAGTGCTGAAGACGTGATGCCGGAGACCGCCAAACTGCCCACCAATGCCACTGAAACAGGGCGAAGCAGCGCTACATACCGGAGCATCACAAGCATCAACAGTGACAATGGAACGCTGGTCACGATCAGTGTCAGGAGGCAGCTCGAGGCCGCCTCGACGGTCACGGCTCCCGGCGGCAGGGTCACCCACCCCGCAAAGCACTGATAACCGATGTTGGACATCCAAAGCAGAAGCGCAGGTACGGGGAGAAGCAGCCAGAGACGCGATTTGTCGGGAAGACTGACCATGAACGTGGCAATCGCCGCCAGGATACCCGTTATCAGCGATGACAGCATGCCGATCACGAACACAGTATCTCTCATTCGCTCGGCAAACTGGGGCCGAAGACCATGGATCGCCGTCAGCAAAACGATCAGCACGACGGCCACGCAGAGCCATATCGCGGCTCGCAGCAGAGGCGGACGAAGCCGGGTTACCGGTGTGACATTGTCCGCGAGAGACCGGATGAGATCAGCGGTCTCCATCAATGATCACCATGATCGAGGAGCAGTTTGCGAAGGCTCTTGAGGGCGCGGTGGGTGGCAACTTTCAGTGAGGCGATCGACATCCCGCTCTCCGTAGCGGCCTCCTTCAGCGACATCTCCTTCAATTTGAGCATGTTTATAGCCTGCTGCTGCGCGGGCGGTAGGTCGCTGATGGCGCCTTCGAGATGAATCCTGTTTGCAGCCTCTTCGATATTCTCACTCGTTGCAACCGCATCATGTTCTGCGGACAACGGAAATTCGTGCGCCCGCTGCCGCCCTTGGCGGCGCAAGCGGTCAAAAGCGCGCCTGTTGGCGATACCGACGAGCCACGGTCCGAAGGGGCGGGTAGGGTCGAAAGTCGCGCGGACGGAGTGAATGGTCAGTAGAATGTCCTGCACGGTGTCTTCGACATCCATCGGATTGCGATGATACCTGACCGCCAGGGAGCGCAGATAAGGCGTGATCTCCTGCAGCAGACGAAGATAAGATGCGGCGTCCCCTTCCTGGGCGCGCGCCATGAGGATCGTCCAGTCCAGATCGTGATACCGTGCGCGTTCAGCCTCCGAATCTGCTGGCCTGGACGCGACCAGTTTCAGCCGATCGCCGCGCTCGTCGCTCATGCGGTTCCGCCCTTTGAGAGCGAGCGGCTGTAGATGCTTGAGATGAGGTAATCCAACGACGCCTTGCCGGGGCCGAGCGCCATGATGGCAACAGCAATCGCGGCCCAATAGAGGTGAAAATTCACCCATCCGTCCGGAAAAACCAGCTGTATGACGCCCGTCATGAGAAGCATCGCGAGGCCGACGAGACGCGTCGCGAAGCCGATCAGCAAAAGAATCGGCAAAATGATCTCGGCCAGCGCGACCAGATAGGCGACGATATCGGGAAATGGAAACCCATAGAGATTGCCGAAGAGGTGCAGCTTGAACTGTTCCTCGAACAGGAATTGCGTGCCGATCGATAGCGACAGGAAACTATCCCATCGCGTCAGGCCGGAGCGAAAGAACGGCAGAGCAAGCGCAATGCGCAGGACTAGTGGAGCGACTGTGGTGCCAACCAGGCCGATCACCGCCGAGCCGCGGACGGCCGTATTGCCAAATATGCGAACCCAATCCACATCGGCTATCATGGCACCTGTTCCCGCTGACCGGGGTGAACAGGTGGGATGTCGAAGCCGGCAAAGACGCGCGCCGCCATCAATCCGGAAAGGCACGCCGACAGATCGAACCGGGGATCCGCCGTCATCGCCTGTTTCATTGCCTCGATCATCGAATGGCGCTCGGCCAAGGCGGCGATGAACTCAGCGGCACCGGTAGGAAGCGCTCTGACTTCGACATCCGCGCCGGAACGGAGGATGAAAGCGTTCTCGCCACCGGCCTCAAGGTCTATCTCCGTCGGCACTGCATCCCCGAGGTTCATCTGCCAGATCGTGAGGGATGGAAACTCCGATCGGACGATGCGCAAGGATGGATGCAGCGTTACGCGAACGTGAGGAAGATCGGATGCACTGATCTGAGCGAACACGATGGCCTCCAGGGGCTCCACATCGGCCGTGTGATAGGCCTCGACCCACGCGCGTTCGATGCATGCGACGTCGGCTAAATATGGAAGGCCTGCAACGGGGGCGAAACCTTGGATGAAACCCGGAAATCCTTTTCCGTAGTCGAGCATGATTGGCGATGTCGGGGGCTCGGTAGCGACATAGATCCGCCCCATGGCCAGGAAAAATTCCTCCCCGACGATGCGTGCGACGGCAGGGAAGGCATCCTTCAGAGTTGCCGTAAGACCGGCGACGACATTGTTTCGATAGACGTTAAAGCGTTTCAGGCTCGGCCGTCCGTCCGGCCCGACCAAGCCTTTCGGAACGGGTCGTTCCGGATCAAGCAAGGCTGCGGCGAATGCCTGCTGTCGTTCTTCCAGGGACGGCATGACAGACATCAGCGGGTTTCTCGCGAAACGACGTTGGACCATAGGCGCTGAAGGCTTTCCAAACCTCCCGCCGTCGAACTCCACAACGTGGCATCGCCGACCAGCAGGTCGCCGGCGAAGACGCCGGGTCGGGATTGCAGCAAGGCGTCGAACATGGAGCGGCCATCGCTTGTGAACGGGTGCGGCGGGGCGGAAAGATCGATGCGCTGACGGGCGAGCACTTCCATCTTGTCAGCGGCATCCCCGTTTCTTTCGAAATGCGGCAAATGCGGATGAAGGTTGAATGTCGGAACGCCGGCCAGCAGTCCGAGTCGGTCGAGATCATGCTTGACGTCGATCGGGCTCGGCGATCCATCTGGTTCCGAGGCGGGGTGCAGTCCGAACCGGTTTTCGACCGGAAGCCCAAGTCCGGCAAGCAGGGAGCGGGCGAAGCCGCCGAAACGCTGCTGCGGCGGGATCGTGCGATCGCCATGGTGCAAAAAATGCTCCGTCTGGATCTCTGTGCGATCGTCCTTGGAACTATCGTCGACCTCGCCGATATCATGGTGAGGGCAGACAAAAAGCAGGTTGCCGGGTTTTGCGAGGAAGGATCGAACCGCGTCGACTTCCGCAGCACCCGCCAGCTGATGGGTCCGCAATGAATCGAAGCTGATGATCACCACGGTATCGACAGTCTCAAGCACGCGTTCATCGAGCGGCACAGGATGGCCATCGTTGCCGCCGCGTTCGACCTCCAATACCGGTTGCCCGGTTTGCGTGCGCACCTGCTCGACGAATGCGACGAAGTTCTTTTTCAGGATCTCGTCAAGGAAACCGGCGATCCCCTGGTCATACTGCTGAGGATCGGACAGCTCTTCGTAATGCGGATAAAGAATCCTGCGGCTTTCGAAGAGCGCTGGGAACCGATTTTCGATGATGCCAAGCGGCGCGTCCGTCTCGCGCGCACGATCCCAGGCGTAGTAGACGGCAACGCTATGGCCGATCATTTGTTTCAATCCTTCGCGTGCGTGGGTGTTTTGCTGCCATCATTCGGCGGCGGCCCTCGGTATTGCCGCGTCTTTCGAACGCATCAGAAGCTCCGCCCGTGCCGCCTCTTTTGCGAGGATCGGCCAGGCTGGAACATCCGCATCCCATTCAATCAACGTCGGGACCGGGCCTATGCGGCCGATGGAATGCGCGTAAAGATCCCAGACAATGTCATCGACGGGCCGGTCATGTGTATCGATAAGCAGCGGCCGATCGTTTTCGTCCGACTCGCGCGCGTGACCGGCAAGATGAATTTCCTGGACGTGAGCAAGCGGGTAGGAATCGATATAGGAGATTGGATCCCAAAGCTGGTTCGTGGACGAGACGAAGACGTTGTTGACATCCAGCAGCAGTCCGCAACCGGTGCGTCGGACCACCTCGGCGATGAAATCGACTTCCCCATAGGTGCTTTCGGAAAAGGCGAGATAGGTCGACGGATTCTCGAGCAGCATCTGGCGGCCGAGAACGTCCTGGACCTGTTCGATATGGCTTGCGACGCGGGAAAGGGTCTCGGCAGTGTACGGAACCGGCAAAAGATCGTTGAAAAAACCGGTATCATGCGAGGACCAGGCCAGATGTTCCGAGAAAAGCGATGGCTGGTAGCGGTCGATCAAAGCCTTCAGCCGCGCAAGATGATTCCGGTCCAGCGGCCGGTCGGCGCCGATGGACAGGCCGACACCATGCAAGGACAGGGGATAATGCTCCCGCACCGCCGTCAGGTATCGATGCGGCGCTCCGCCTTCTCCCATATAGTTCTCGGCATGGACCTCGAAGAAACCGATGTCAGGCAGGGTCTTGAGGATTAGGCGATAGTGCTCTGCCTTGAGTCCGACGCCGGCGCGAGCGGGGATCGATATATTCGCTAGAGAGCCCGAACTTTGCATATGCACAACCCTGTTGGTGAGATGAAAGGCCGGCCGTGCGTCGCCAGCACGACCGGCGGGACGCATCAGGGCTTGGGGGTGAGGCTTCCGGCGCCGTTCGGGGTCGACATTGTTGTGCAGGTGCCCTTCGGCACCAGCTTGAAGGCATTGCCCTGGTAGTCGACCGTGCTTGTACCAGCACAGGTCGTGCCGGCGCCGGCGTAGCAATCGTTCTGTCCCTTCAGCGCGGTGCCGAAGCAGGGCTCGACCTTGCCGGACTTAACGAGAGCGGTGTGTTCAGCCTGAATTTTCTTCTGTGCTTCCGTGAATTCCTCGGCACTCGCAGGCACGACCGAAAGGGCACCGATGGCGCTGGCGAAAGCGCTGACGACGAGCGTGGACATCAAACGATTAGACATTGCTGTTCTCCGATTATGAGGTGGCCAGAAGACTGCGAGGTCGCCTGGGGCGGCGAGATCCGCCTAACAAGAAGTTCGGTTTGGCGGCGAAAAAGTTACCCTCCGGCACGGCGGTTCTGAAAAAAGCGGCTTGGGATTTTCACTCAAGGAAACGATGGCGGCGAGACTGGTCATAGGAAAGCCTTTCAGCCGCTGAACAGAGTAGACGCTCGCCGTCGGCCCATACGCAGGGGTCAACGAAACGGCGTGCCAAATACTATTGCTCAAGCCGAGACCGCGTATTGAACCGTGTTGCGCTGGTTGGTCTTCTATTGCTTGAAGGACGGGTGTTTCGCGCTGAATGAGGGCTGGGGATGAACGCGCTTCACCCCGCGTGATATCCAGCGAGCATTTCGCAAAAGTCGATCGGCAAGAATAGTTTGCGCGTGCGTTCGTGTTAACGCGATGCCGAACTCACGGTCGCGCCAGTTAGACGTTTGAGGCTGGGAAGATTTCAGTCATGTTACGACGCAGCAGACGTTGCCGGTTCGAATGCGATCAAGGCCAAAGATCTTCTCGGATCCTACCCGATCCAATCCACGGCATCCGGCTCCTGGCCCTGTCTAGAGTGGCGATGACACCCGGCAGGCCGTGGTTTTGTCCGGGGTGAGAATCCTGCGCAATTCCTTGACCTTTTCGCACAAGGTGTCGGTATAGTGCGTGAATTGTTTCTGCTGATCCTCGTTGAAATCCTGTGAGAACTCCGCCCGCTCCTTGTCATCGAGGCGTGTATCGAGTTCGCCGACAATACCCGCCATCTGATTGCGCTCGACGTCGCGGACCGACGATTGCTTTAGATATTCCAGATAGCCGGCGCCGGCGAATGCCACCAGACTGAACGCCATGAACATCAGGATAAGAGTTCGCGCTTCCGGACGCGGTGCCGGTCGTCTCAGTTCGGCATTCAACATCGCCGCAGTATAACCGAGGATCAGCACACCAATGCTGATGGCCCCGAATTTGAGGAAACCCATCGCCTCGTCCATGTCGCCCCCTTTTGGCAAACGGTTGAGCCGTTCCGAGCACAAGCCTCAATAGAAATATCGGTGTCGGCTCAGCTACGGGCCGAGATTATCGATATGAAAATTGAGCAGACCGTTGGTGCCGTCGCCGGGACCGATACGCATGCTGTCTGACATTGTCGGCGCATTGCGGCCGATCTCATTGCTTCTGGAATCGGCACCGTTGACCTCGTTGCCGAACAGGCCCGAGATAAAGCCGAGCGAGATGTCTTCCACGGCCGAGCTTAGAGCATTCGCCATATCCTCAACGACGTTGCCGTCCTGTGATACCGCCCAGGCGACGCTCCATCTGACGATGCCTTCCGGCTCCAGCAGGAAGAGGAAAGCGGCCACGCCGAATATTCCGTGGAAATCCTGCCGCACCGTCCAGCGAGCGGTGGTGCGCCCCGGTTCGGGAGCGACATCGACGCTGAAATCGAAAGGGAAGGACTGTCGGGGGTTGGTGCCGATCGTATAATACTTCATGAAATAGAGATCACCCGTGACATGAAGCGTGCGGTACATTTCGGCGGGTCGCTGGAGGTCGAAGTCCAGCGTCTGCTGCACGCTCTTCATCTCCAGCCGTTGGCAGCCATTCACCACGACGCCATCGCCCTGATCCCACTGCGCT
>JAGWJK010000240.1 GCA_028865845.1 Rhizobiaceae bacterium | reverse complement strand
CTCGGGGTCTATCACAAGACTTCGGACTATCTCCGTTCGCGTATGTGCTGGGCTCTGGTCCGCCATTTCCACGAGAAAGGCTGATGCCATGAAAAAGCTACTTCTCTGGACGGCTGGCGGGCTTGGTCTGGCGACGATCAGCGGGCTCACTGGACTCGCGCATCTGTCGGCATCGATCGTAACGCTGACGGCGTTCTGCGTCGTGCCGGCTCTCCTTGTTTTGGCGCTCGAAGCCCTGTCTCGCAGAGGGGTGGCGCGATGAGATGCGTAGCAATTGCCGTCATCCTAGCGGCAATCTCGACGGGGAGCGTCAGCGCCGAAACCTTCCGGTTTCCCGCCGCGGCACGGGCGGCTTATGGTGTCCCGCAGGTTGACATTGCCATGTCCGTATACATGCACCCGGAATGCGAGGGCCGCTGGTCCGTCGATTACCCGGCGGGCTTCACTTTTCGGCGCGGCGGGCCGAATGGGGGGAACCTCTACGGCAATCCTGGCAGGGGGTCTTACGACATCGCCGTGAAGACGCAGGCATGCCCTTCCCAAGAATCCGATTACGTCGATCCGCCACGCACGACCTGGCACAAAGTGGTCGTATACTGAGAGGTTCCATGAAAACGATCCTGACCACCCTTTTCCTCGCTCTGGGGACCCTACCGGCTAACGCTGGATCGCTCCTGCAGCCGCCTGCCGACGCGCTACGCGTCGAGTTCGTCAGTCCCGACACTTCGCCAACCGAACGCCTCAAGGCAGGACAGCCGTTGACCGTGGGCGTCGTCGTCACGAGATCGACGGGGGCCGTGGAGGTCATGCCGACGGCAACGCCGGACTGGATGACCTACAATGCCGCCAACCATAAGTTTTCGGGGGTTCCAGTACCAGGTGAGCACGAGCTTTCGGTGCGCGTGACAGACGCCGGAACGGGGCAGTCGGCAACGGGCATCTTGTCCTTCAATATCGATGCGAGGTGAGCGGATGCAGGAGAGAGCGTTCACAGACGGCGAACTTGAGTTCGTTATTGACTCCCTGACGGGATCGATATTGACGTTAGAAGGGAGACCGCGCGCACGCCAAAACAGTAGGCGGGTATCGCCTCCGGATGAGTTCGATTTCAGCAGCTACGCACCAGAAAGCCCGACGTTGCTCGGATTTCGTGACGAAGACCCCCGCATTGACGAACAACTGACCTATGCCCGCAACGTCCTCGATCGGCTCTTGAGCGAACGGGATCGCCGCCGAGCCGTGACCGTCCAGCGCATATGCGAGTGGGCCGAATATGGTCTGCCGAGGGTTTCCCAGTGACGGAAACCGGTCGTTGGTCAATGTCCGCCGGCGGCCGAAACGCGGAACAAGTTTTACTGCGCCGGCGTCACGTACCTGTACGTGATACCTCGTGCGGAACGGGACCGGGTTCAGAATGATATTTGTCCGTCGCAGACGTGATCCCTCGCATCATCTCGGCAAGGTCGATGGTTGGTATTGGTGCCGGGTCTTCTGTGGCGACCGATTGCGTATGGGCTCTATTCTTCGCTTTGGCATCCAGATAGTCCGAATATAGCCGTAGGGCCTGACGCAAATCGGACTTGGTTCCTTTCTTGAGATCATCAAAACCCGTCGAGGCTTCCAGTGCCACGATCTCCACACGCGGATCGGCATATGTGCGGCCTCGAAGCATCCGTCTTGCCCGCGCGAGGCTGGACATGACGTTGCTGATTGTTCTCTCTTTGCGATTGCTGTGGCGCAACCAACCACGAAACATGCCCTCAATCTCCGGAACGCTCTGGCCGCGATGCCTCGCAAGGATGACCTGTCCTATGATCCTGGCAGCAGGCGCGGGAACCCCATTTGCTATCATTTGCATGATGTCCCTCGTGTTGCCAAAAGGCCATTCCCACCTCAGCGGAAATCCCTGTATCTGCTGAATCTGGCGAATCGTCGGTTTCCAGGATTGGTCGGCCGGCACGGGATCGTCAGGATGGGGATTGTTCCTGTATTTCCTGGCTGGTCGCTCAAGCGATGTTCTTGTCACCGTCGGCATCGGCTCGTCGATCGAACGCACGCCTCGTCCGCCGGTGTAGGGCCGGCTGTAGGCAAAGCCGTTGACGGTAAATTGAAAGTCGTCCCATCGGGGCTTGGGGCCTAGCAGAAATTCCGTTCCCGAATGTTTTACGGAGCGGAGCAAATCTCTGACGGTCATCGGGTGTTCTGTCCTCGCATTGTGGATGGCCGACTCGATGAAACCGGGCCTTTCACCCATCCTCCCAATCGCCATCAATCGCTTGCGGGACTGAGGCGCGCCATAGCGCGAGCAGTCGATCTTCATTTCGGAGATGCCATATCCGGCATATGTCAGGATTGACTTCGCCTCTTTCCAGGCCTTGGACGTCAAGGCCGGTAGCACGTTCTCCATCAAGAACCATTCCGGCTTGATAGTGGCAACGATAATTGCGTAGGCGATCGTGAGGCTTGCGTTTTCGCCTTCCTGGTGCTTCCCGGCGGTACTGTAGTCCTGACATGGCGGTCCTCCGACAATGATGTCGGGAGCGAGCGCCATGATTTTGGGGACAACAGCCATGAGGTTGCCGAGGTTGGCTTCCTCAGCATGATCACCGATGTTGTGGCGATAGGTAGCAACCGCTACATCCCACGCATCGAATGCCCGGACAACGTCGAAACCCGCATCGATTAGGCCGCGCGACATGCCGCCCGCGCCACAGAAAAGTTCAACTGCTCGCACTCGAAAATCCCGCTAAATACATCACGTACTTGTACCTGATGGAAATGGCATGCCGCAGGTTACGAAAATGCGAATAAGGGTGTCATCGCTTCGAGCAGCGCCGCCAGCTTATCTTCAACGGCAGCCAAGTAGGCGTCTGCTACGGCGCGGGCGGCGGAGGGCTTTTGCTTTCCGCCTATTCTTCACCACCTCCGACAGATATCTCATTTTTTCTCCCCATTCATTGCGAATTTGTCCCTGATCTGCGCAAGGTCATAGCCCTTGTCGAGAAGGGCTAGGACAGCAACCTGCCGCACCAGTTCCACGGCATCCCGAGTTCGAGCATCCACGTCGCTGTCCGGCGCGAGCTTTCCGATGTAGACGCGCATCATCCGTTCGAGACCGCCACCTTCGACGGCGGCCAGATAGGCATCGGCGATCGCGCGGGCGTCGGGGCGGCGGAGGGTCTTCGCCTTCCGCCTGTTCTTGGCCGCATACGCTGCCTGTCGCTTCCTGTGGTCCTGTGCGACGTCGGCCATCGTGCTACCGCCGCAGGATGGCGAAGGCGACCGCGGTGGCATCGTCGCCGTGAGTGCGATCCAGTCCTTTCCACGTAGCTCCTTCACACAGGGTGTCGGCTTGGCGGGAGAAGTCTGCGGCATGGAGCATCGCTGCCAACACGGAGCGTTCGCCGTCCGTCAGGTGGTCAGCAATCTCGGCAGCCCGCGTGACCAGATGGCCGACGTCTTTGTCGTTCACCGCCCGGAACCGGCTGCCATAGTCGTCCCAACTGCCGCACTGGCTGACGTCGAAGCCGAGCTTGTGGGCGATGTCCTCAACGGGATCGAGGGTTTTCCAAGTGCTGAAATCCTTTCTGTTACCTCAAGTTTTCGATCTATGTATATGGTCTCACGGCGTGAGATCGGCGACAAATAAAAAATCACGCCGTGAGATATTTTGTCAGGCAGCGCGGATGAATGCGCGACGGCCGGCGGCCTCGGCAGCGCGACGGGCCTCGGCGGCGCTGGCGGCGGTGCCGGATGCAATACGCTCTTCGGCGCGGTCGTCGTCCACGACCTCCCACGCGAATGTCCCATCCGCACAATACGTCACGACAAGGTCGAGCACTCGACCGTCGCACGACATTCCAGCGGCTTCCCCGCAAACGTCGGTGTCGGGTTTCCAGGGCATTACATACAAGTCCATATCAGTTCTCCTGTTTCTGAGCTTCGAGGGTGGGGGTTACTGTCCGTCCCTCAGTCGTGATGGCGGGGATGAGGATACAGAGTAATAGAAAATCTCCAATAGTGATCAGAGCTAACCAATTGAAATAATTTATTAAAGGACTCGATGACCTAAACGTGTATCGAGTTCTTTAATTTTGGCGTAATTGAAGACGCCGGCGCTCTCTGAGGTCTTAAATTAGGTTGACGGGGACGTGAAAGCGGTTCGGACCTGGTGAGGTCTTGGAAAAATATTTCACTTCCAGATACGTCTCGCGACCTTTGCGATTAGTACCGTAGGCAGCAGCATCCAAAGCAGGAGGCTTCCAACTTCGACTGCCTCGGGTGCCTTGGTGGCGACGACGTAGAGGACGGCGAAGGCTGCCATGGCCAGCGGCAGGGAGAGGATGCGAAGTGCAAGCATGGGTGTGTTCTTCCCGTTTCAGACTTTGGCGTGTTCGAGGCGGCGGAATGCCTTGATGCCGCCCTGTTGAAACTCGCGGCGCATGTCGTCGGCGGCTCCGGGGATACGGGAACGCCGGACAAGATGTCGGGCTGACGTCTTGGGGTCCACCTTGTAGAGCAACGCGACATAGCAGATCAGTCCGCCGAGGGCGTCCCTGTGGTTAACCTCCTCGACCGTGACGCTGAAGGTTAAGCCCGGAATGGTTGTCGTTTTGACCTGCATTGGAGCGCCGTTCGCCTCTGATTTCACTACCCTTTCTTTTATCACAGCGTGAGAATTGAGCCCAGGCAATAACGCGGCGTGGTTGAGTTGTGCCGGAGGGACAATTAACGGGATCGGTAGGATTTTAGGGATTCCGAGATGAAAGCCGTGCTCCCTGTTCGATCCTTCCGGAGGCGAGGTCGAACCCGCGCGCCGCGCGGTCTTCTGATGCTCCCCGTCCCGACGCCTCCAAGACGGTCGGCGCTCGGAGCGGCAGTCACCCCGCAGGGGCCGTAACGGAGTGTAGGACGGCACCGCCGTTGACAGAGTGAGAACGCCGGCAGGCTTACGGCGGTAAGGATGGGGAATGGATTCTGGGGTATCTTGACCCATCTAAACGGCCAAACGTGCTGTACGAGGCTCTATACGCGCCCGTACAGCACGTTTGGCTTCAAAATGGACCTGTGGCCATTCGAATGCGGGTACCGCATGTGAGGTGAGAATGAGCGCATCGGAGCGACAAGCATAGCGGTCTCCGTTGACGGAGATGGCGCGGGAATTCGCGTATGCCGAGACCGGAAGCTAGGGTAGCCGCAGGAGGTTCAGCATAGCGCGGCCGGCACGGCCGGAACCGGGACCGACTGCCCCCGGCGAGGTATTCCGTGTTCGGTTTTTGGCTCGGCGGATGCGGCGAGTGTCTAGGTCAATAAAGAGCAGGAATATTTTATAAGATCGGGCGGGGGTGCAAGCACCCCCAGGCCTACGGCCACCCCCAGGCGTTGGTAAACACCATACACCGCGATGAATCGTGACGGGGGCTGAATTGCCAAGGGATTCCGTTTATGCTGCGGATGCCTTCGCTTCCGTCATCGCCTTGGAAATCTGGCCTGTCGATACGCCGAAGTGCTCGGCAAGTTCGGCGCGGTTCATGCCATTCCTTGCCGCCAGATAAAGGCATTTCTGTCCGAGTTCGAGGCGGGCCATCTGTTGGGCGGATCGATCGGCAGCGCCGCGGCGGTGCCGGCTCTGACGGGTTCTCTCTGTGTTGAGCTCCCTGCGACGGTCGTCGTCTACGAGTGCACGAAGCCCGGCCGCACGCTGTTCGGCCGGCTCAATACCCAGCCATTCGACGATCGTGGACGCCTTGAACCGGTATCGTGGATCAGATTCGCGACCGCCGAAGTCCATCTTGAGGCCAGCAGCGGCTCGTTTCGCTCGCTTGATGACCGCGCCGAGGCGGGCGTTGGTCTCGGCGTGCGTCCAGTTCGTTGCCTGCATTGCCAGTGTCCTGATCTGGCTGGTCATGACGTCAGGCACGTCCGTCCAGGACAGGGCGTTAGCCGCGAGGAATATCCAGACGTCGCGCTGACCGGGCGGGAGTGCACCGGTCTCGGGGCTTCGATGTTTACGTAGGCGTTGAAGGTCCTCGAACACCGTTCCCCACAATGTCGCGCGGCTAAGGCGTTGCGCCGGCCTGATGTCGCGATCAAGTCCCTCGGCCTTGCGCGTGGCGCGAACTGCACGTAGCGATACCAACTCCGCTTGGGTGAACGGAAGCACCTCGTCAGCCAATGTTCCAAACTGGTGGCGTGTCGGTGCTTCAGGCGTTCCTTGGCACCAGACCATACCGACCTGACGCCGATCCCATTCGGCGCGCGAGTTAGTGCTTCCCGAAAGCCGAAACACCCTGGCGGCGTCAAGGGCGCGTTTGTCCGCTCCGAACTCCGTCAGTGCCTCGGCCAATGCTTTCTGCACCAGGTTCCAGCGGGGGAGTACGGCGAACGGCAGCAGTTCGGTCAGCCAAACACACACCAGGCCTCGACCAGTCGACAGGATGTATGACGGAAGCGGCAAGCCGTCCTCGTCCAGTCTGTACAGTACTGCGGCGGCTACGTCGGCCGCGGGGCGTCCCTGCCACCGTTTCCGGTTGTGATAGTCAAGGTCGACGTAATTGGAGCCGAGGGCAGTAAGGTCAGCGATGCCACGCCACCGGCCAAAAGCTTGCTGACTGACATAGACATCCTCGCCGCCGGTGCGGCGAAAGATGTCTTCGGCATGGAGAATTGCGTCTCCACCGATCGGGACGGTCCATTCTTTCCAGTTCTTACCGCCGTCGGCCACGCGCTGAGCAAAAGACACG
>JAGWJK010000239.1 GCA_028865845.1 Rhizobiaceae bacterium | reverse complement strand
GCTTCTATGATATGGATGACGCCGGCAAGCCGCTCGATGCGGTCAATCCGGTGCGTGGCATCCATTCGACGGCACGCATGGTCCACTGCTTTGCGATCGGTTCGCTTCTCGGCCGCCCCGGCTCGGAGGACATGGTCGACCACGGCATGAATTATCTGTGGAACCAGCACCGCGATACCAAGCACGGCGGCTATGTCTGGTCGCGCAACGACGACGGTCCGGTCGATGCCACCAAGCAGGGTTATGGCCATGCCTTCGTGCTGCTGGCCGCCTCCTCCGCGAAGACCATCGGCCACCCTCTGGCAGACGGCATGCTCGCCGACGCCACGGAAATCCTGAACACGAAATTCTGGGAAGACAAGCACGGCGCAATCGCCGAGGAATTCAACCAGGATTGGTCGCCGATCGACGGCGGTACCTATCGCGGTCAGAATTCGAACATGCATTTGACGGAAGCGCTGATGGCCGCTTTCGAAGTGACGGGCGACAAGGCTTATCTCGACAAGGCCGAGAGCATCGCCGACCTCGTCATCCGCCGCGCGGCGTGCTCCGTGGACTGGCGCGTCGCCGAGCATTTCGACGCGGATTGGGTGCTCGACAAGAATTATCGCGGCAATGAAATGTTCCGGCCTTCAGGCACGACCCCCGGCCACTGGCTGGAATGGGCACGTCTGGTACTGCAGCTTTGGTCGCTCGGTGGCAAGCGTCACGATTGGATGCCGGAAGCGGCGAAAGCGCTGTTCTCGCAATCGATGGCACTCGGTTGGGACAACGACAAGGGCGGCTTCTTCTACACGCTTGACTGGCAGGACGTTCCTGCAAAGCGCAACAAGCTCTGGTGGCCGGCCTGCGAAGGCGCGGGAGCGGCGCATTATCTCAATGAACATCAGCCGAGCGACTTCCATGAGGAGAGCTATCGCAAGATCTGGGGTGCGATCGGCCGCTTCTTTATCGATCACAAGAATGGCGGCTGGCACGAGGAATTGACGGAAGATCTCGTTCCCGCGCGCACCCTCTTCCCAGGCAAGGGCGACATCTATCACGCCCTGCAGGCCTGCCTCATCCCGCTGTTCCCGGCAACCGGCAGCCTGACGAAAGTCATCGCGGAAGCGGGCGGCAAGATCTGAAGAATCATGGACGTGGCGCCGGCCTCAGGTCGGCGCCATTTTCGTCCGTCACGACAGGCTTAGATTATGCAACTCGTGGCCAAGCGTGAATGCCAGGGCCTCAACGACGAGATTGTGGTCTTCCCGCTGCGGAAGACCGGAAACGGTAACAGCGCCGATGCAGCCCGTGCCATTCACGAAAATCGGAAAGCTGCCGCCGGATGCCGCATAATCGGCGCTGGAAAGCCCATTGTCCTCGATTTTCTTGCCCTGCTGTTCCAGCTTGAGCGTGCTCGCATAGCTGCTGCGGAAATAGCGCAGCACCATATTGCGCTTTCGCCGAATCCAGTTGGAATTGTCAGGCGTCGAACCGGGCAGAGCGATATAAAAAACCGGCATCGAATGCAGGGTGATGTCGATCGCGACGCCGAGATTGCGCTCACTGGCAAGATCATGCAGCAGCTTGCCCAGCACCCAGGCCGTCGAAAGATCGAAGGCGTCGAAGCGCAGCGTCTCCTCCTGCAGCGCGATACGGCTAAGGTCATGTTCGATCGTCATGGAAATCTTTCCTCCTAAATTGACCGGCCTATCAAACGCGGACCAGACGATTTGTCTACCTATCTCTTGGAAAACGTTAAACCAAGACGCCGTTTCTGAGCTTGCCCGCTGAGCGCGAACAGGTCATTGATAGCGCTCCCTAATCAAGCCGCCGAAGGAGCGACCCATATGACCGCGAAGTATGCACTGCCCGCCATCCTGGCCTGCACCTGCTGCTGCGCGATGACACCGGCCCTGGCGGACGATCCTGCCCAGCTGGTGCTGCATGACGGCTTCGACGGCACCGATTTCGCGCCCACGGGCCATCTCTACTATCGCGATAATTTCGAGCAGGAAGCAGGCAAGGTCGAATTCCAATCCGACGTGAAACGCAATGGCACGGGCGCATTGAAACTCAGCGTCAAGCCTTTCTGCCCGCCGGGCAAAGCCAATTGCAGCGAGCGCGCGGAGATCTGGGAGAAGACCAAATATCGCGTCCCCTATAACCAGGGCGTCTGGTATGGCTTCGCGGTCAAATTCGCAGATCCGATCCCGGCCGGCGATCACCGCTATCTCATCGCCCAGTGGAAAAGGGAGATAGGCCCGAAAGCAAAAGGTGACTTCAGCCCGTTCCTCGCCCTGCGGCTGAACAACGGCAAGCTTTTCGCCACCGTCGAGACCAATTACGTCGCGCCGGCGAAGACCGAGATCAGCGATGGGCCGAAAGCCTGCGGCGACAATGAAACGCCGGTATGGTTTCGTCCGGACACCAACCAGATGCGCGCGCTTGTCGCGACCGACGGCAGTTGGAGCAAGGAGGACGGCAAGGAATTCACCGGCTGCACCAGCGCCATCACTGTCACCGATCATGGCAACAAGCTGCCCTCGCCCGATTCCGGCTGGATCGATTTCGCCATCTACAGCAAGCCCGGCCCGGATGGTTCAGGTCATATCGAGCTGTTTGCAAACGACAAATGGATTGTCACCGTCAAGGGACATATTGGCCATGCCGACAAGGGTCTCGGCAAGAACCAGTATTTCAAGTTCGGCCCCTATCGTGCCGCCGACACCACGGATTGGACGCTTTACTATGACGATTTCCGCCGTTCGCCGCGCTGTGCCGACGTGCTCGCAGCGGGAAGTCTCTGCCCCATGAAGTAAGGCTTTCCGGCGCGACGAACAATCGCACGTTTCATCGGTGCGGTCGGCTCTACCGGGCTTGAGAATTTGTTTGAATCCGTCGAACTTTTTTGCGTCTCGCTGGTTATCCTTTGTCGCAGAGGAGACCAACCAGATGCTGACCACCAATCGTGATTGCAAACCCCATGTGCAGAAGAATGCCATCCCTTCGCTGGGCGAAATCGAAGGACGCGTTGCAGTGCTTGAAGTCGTTGCACAATCGGCTCTGACCCATGTTTTTTACGAGGGCCACGTCGAGGTCGATGCGGAGTTTCTCTCCGCCATTCGCAAGGCAATGCATAGAAAATGCGGCGAGCTGAAACTCGACGGCGAAGACACGGCTTCTGCTCTATCCTATGCTGAAGAACTGATCGAAGCAGCGGTACAGGCATCCCATCCAACCCATCAATGATACCGCCGCGGCCGAGGTTTATTCTCCTGATCTTGGTGACGCTGACCCTTGCGTTAGGCGTCCTGCTGTTCTCTGTGCCTCATGGCCGGGAGCAACCAGAAAATCCGGCGCCACATGCGCCGGATCAAACTCCGCGGTAATGACCCGCAAGATAACACCTGTATCGATACGAGACTGATATTCAGACCTGTGAGGCTGGTATTAACGCCGGCACGCGAAGTCGATTGCAAACTTTTCAGACCCGTTCAGTGTTTGCTCCGCCGCTCAATTCCGAGCTCCCTAAACAAGGTCTAGCGAATGTCTATGATGGTCACCGCGCCCTTTTCTTCCGATGATATCGACGTGCTCGCCAGCGCGCTCTACGCGTGGTGCGCCGAACGATCGGTCAAGCTGCACAGCCAGCAAGGCCTGTCGGTCGCCAATATCGCCATCAATCTCTATGATGCCGGCTACCAGACCCAGGACAAACTCCTCGGCGCCCTGCATGAATACGAGTTTCATTAATGCGGAACCACGCTGCGCTATTTCGACCGGGAAATCTGCGGCAATATCTTCAACTATTCACTTGAGCGTCGTTGCAATTGGTTGATAAGTCAGAGGACAGTTTTTCTGTTCCCGTCACAATCTTCCAATCGGTATCTCGATGCGCTTCCCCACCGTTTGCGTCTTGACCCTCGTTGTGAGCGCGCACAGCGCGTTCGCCACGGACGCGGTAAGCTACTCCGGCACCATCGGCTCTCTGCCTGTTATCATGGAACTGGCATCCCCGAACAAGGACGGGGTGCAGGTGGGCCGTTATGCCTATCTCTCCAAAGGAGTGGATATTCCTCTCCATGTCAGCAAGGACGGCGGAGACGGCTTGCTGAAGATCGAGGAGGAGAAACCTTGCACGGACAAGATCTGCAAGACGTCGGACGATGACGCGCAGACGGATGCGCCTATCGCCGCGGAATGGAGCTTGAAGATTGAAAAGGCAGGCAGCGGCGTGTCGCTGACGGGATCTTGGCAGGACAAACAGAGCGGCAAAAAGCTGGCCGTCAATCTGGTCTCGAAAGGAACCCGCACGCTTCCGGACGCAGACAGCCCGTTCGACGCGCTCGACCCGACATACAGCACAGGCGACAGCGGTAATCCCTCGGTCATAAACAGCAAAGAATTGCCGTATGACTTCCTGAAGATCGCCCAGCCGTTGAAACAGGGAGCCGTGGAAACGATCGGCGATGCCAGCTACAGCACGGATGAGGATGCGCGGATCGGCGTGAGCTATCCCCGCATCATCAAGCTTGGAAACGTAGACCCCTCGCCGCTGAACGCCTATTTGACGCAGCAGCGCCTGCAGTTCGAGATGCCGGCATTTTCCTGCCTGTCCAAGGCCTACCTTGGCTTCGGCTGGTCCGGCACGCCCTCGGATGGCACGGGCGGATATGACGGCGGCGGATCGGTGACGGTGGAATATCTGACCTCGCGACTGATCGGATTGTCGGAGGGCGGCAGTTTAGATTGCGGCGGCGCTCACCCCGACAATTTCCTAAACCATCGCCTCGCCGACGCCAGGAGCGGCAAAGCCCTGGTGCCGGAATCGCTATTACGCGGCTGGGTGGCAAAAAATGCCGATGGTGTCGTTGTAGATCCGACAACGGCGTCTTCAGACACATCGGTAACGTACGGCCCAAGTGACGAACTCGTCCAATACGTAAAGAATCACCGCGAGAAGTTCGACAACGACACTGAGACCGAGTGTGGCATCGATGATCTCGTCGGCACCAATCTCGGCGTTTATTTCACGCCGGGCAAACTCGTCTTCACCCTGCAGGATCTGCCATATGCCATTTTTGCCTGCGGCAACGATCTGGTCACGATTCCGCTCAAGGATGCCCGCCCGCTTCTAACCGAAGCGGGCGCCAAATACTTCGCCGAACTGGATCAATAAACAGCTCCGGGGGAATACGCTCAGGCCGCCGCGGCGGATTTTTGCAACACGCCTGAAATGCAGTCGCGCTCTTCAAGAATCCCCGCCCACTCGTCTTCATGAAAGTCCGAGCTGTAGATCAGCGTGAATGGCCCCTTGTAGCCGGCAGCGTTCGACAGCTCGACGCAGCGGACATAATCGCCAGTATCGATACCGTCGTCGTCATAATGCGCCTTGGCATGGCAGAGTTCGGCGCGCCCCATGATCTGGGCGAGATCGCCATATTTCCCCGCCCCTTCCCAATTGCCGAAATCACCATTGAGGCCGAGCTTGCCACCGAGCGCATCGAGAACACGATTGACTTCGACCGGCCCCGGCAACAGTGCAAACCAGTTCTCGACGACGAGACGGACGCCGCTGCCTTCCATTTTTTCCGCAAGCCACCGCAGGTGCTTTTCCGCCCTCGTCAATGCCTCGTCCGTCGGCTGCGCCTTGCCGGCGATTACGCGCATGTTTTCGGCGCCGAGCGCAACCGCAATCTCGATCCAGCTCGCCATCCACTGCATATCGCGCTCGGCGGTCTCCGCATTGCTGAGATCGCCATCTTCGACCAAGAGAGTCTGCACCTTCACGCCAGCCGTTTCGAAAGCGGTGCGCAGGCTCGCAATATAGGTCGGAGAACGGCTGGGTAGGTGAAAAGAGCAGATCTCCATGCGGTGGATGCCGCGACTGGCAAGCGCAGCCGGAAGATCGATCAGCTCTATCGAACCCTCGCCGTAGGTCGGCTGGCGTTCCGGCGCATCCGTGCCGCCAGGTTTATAAGGATAGGTGCCTCCGAGGGCGCGGTGCAGCGACCATGTCGAAACGGCGAAACGATCGCGCAAATCGGATGTAAACGTCATAGAGGCCTCCTCCTCTTGCCTTGGACAGGCATTCAAATTCGTCGGACACAGAACCGACGACATAAAAAATCAGAAATATAGCGACATGACGATATCCTGATCGAAATCGCCAAATCCCTTGCCGAAAATGTTCAGACCGCCGGGATTGCCGGCGGTGTCATCGATACCAATGCGGAAACGAATCGAGTGATGGTCGTGCAGCCCCAGCGATGTGATCGTCTGCGAGGAAACCATGGTGCCGTCGATCCAGGTGCCTTGATCGTCGATGCTCCAGGTTTTCAACTTGCCGTATTTCGAGCCGCTGAGCTTCCACCAGCTCGGCGAATAGAGCCCGCGCCGGTCGCCGAAATCGCCGGGCGACGTCCAATGGCCGGCCTTGGTGCCGTTCACCCAGATCGAAATATCCGAGGGCCAATTGGAATTGGTTGCCGGCGTCTCCGAGCTGAGCTCGGCGGAAAACTCCACCTTGCGGATGCGGCGGGACGTTACCCGCGCATTGTTGGGAAACTTATATTCGACATAACCGCGCGTGAACCAGAGCAATGCCGCCTGCATACGTTGCGGATCGAGGAACACATCCGGCACGTCGAGCATGCCGATGACGTTGTTTACTGAACAGAGCCCACAGGGCGGTCCGACCTCGAATTCCGTGAATAGGCCGATCGGCATGCTGACGGTTACAATGTCCTCGCGAAGATTGGTGGAA
>JAGWJK010000238.1 GCA_028865845.1 Rhizobiaceae bacterium | reverse complement strand
TTCGGGCGCAGCACCTTCAGCCTGCGCTTCGCCTTCGGCACTGCGGCGCGGCTGACGCCGCGGGCGGTTGCCGGCATTGCGGCGGCGCGGCTGGCGTTCGCTGGCAGCGACCGCAGGCGTTTCTTCCTCGATCGCGACTTCTGCCGGAATGCCTTCGATTACCGGCTGCGGGCCGGTGCCATCGATGACCTCGACAACCGGCGCAGGGGCCGGAGCGGGCTGAGGAGCGACAGGCTGCTGCGCGCGGGCAGGTGCTGCCGCGACCTGCGGCTGCTCGTCCATATCGATCGAGTCGATATCGTCCATGTCCCGCTCGCCGTGGTCGCGCTCGTTATACTGCTGATTGTCGTCGCGCTGGTAGCGTTCCTGCATCTGCGCCTGGGCGCTGGCGATGATCCGATTGTAGTGTTCGGCGTGCTGGAGATAGTTCTCCGCCATGACCCGGTCGCCGGCGCTTTGCGCATCACGGGCAAGGGTCGAATATTTTTCAGCGATATGCTGAGCGGTTCCGCGGATTTTCACATCGGGACCGGAGCTGTCGTAAGTCCTGGTCAGCGGGTTGGAACCCTTGCGGTTGAAATTGTTATTGTTGTTATTTCCACCGCCGCCGCCGTTATTGTTGTTACCACGCCCCCGACCGCGCTTGTTCTGCTGTCCTGGCCTCATAGATCCTTCACCTGAATTCTCTTAGTTGGGATGAATTGTACACGGCACTCGCCGCCGCAGCCGGGCACATCCCGAACCAGGGCCTGCGTACCGCAAGCAAACCGCGCTTTAAGCGCCTGTCTGCCGCTCGACTACGTCAGATTAACTGATCACGCATTGGGTTATCTTCAACCTTTGACACTCTTTCAGAGAGCGGATCCCCGAGGCTGACCAAGAAGGCCGAATCTTTTCGTCCAATCCCAGCCGCCCAACGCGTGAGGGCAACCTATATCGCTTCCTCAGGAAATCCAAGCCTTTTCTTCACGATAACAACAAGCACCAATTGGGCTGCTGCAAATTGTCGCGTCAATTGTCGTCGCGTCACGCATCTTTCCGAAAGCGAAAAGGACGAAACAATAGTTTGAAACGGCATCGAAGCTTCTTCGATCGACCTCGATCAACGATCACGCCTCATGCCTGAACAAAAGCACCCGGTCGTTGTGACCGTAATCCCGGGCTGCCTCGATAAGGAAAAATCCAGCTCCCTCAAAAACCGAAGTCACCGCTTTGCGTTGATCATAACCGATCTCCACCCCGACGATACCGTCATGATGTAGAAACCGCGCCGCATCCTTGGCAATTGCCCTGTAAGCATCCAGCCCGTCAAGGCCACCGTCGAGAGCTGCCGGAGGATCGAAGTTCTTTACTTCTGGAGCGAGAGTGGAAATGACACTGGACTCAATATAGGGCGGATTTGAGACAATCACGTGAAATCGTCCGTGGATGGCTTCAAACCAACTTCCCTGTACCGTGCTGAATCGCGCTGCCAAACCGTTTCGCGCTGCATTTTCCCGTGCCGTTTCCAGCGCTTCCGGGGAAATATCGGAACCGATGCCCACAGCCTGCGGGCATTCCTGAAGGAGCGCGAGGCAAATAGCCCCGGTTCCCGTTCCCAAGTCTAGTATTTGGATATTCCCGTGCGCCGTTGCAAGGTGGCGGGCATGGGTTAATACCGTATCCACCAGAATCTCGGTATCCGGGCGCGGTTCAAGCGTCGCCTGAGACAGCTTCAGCGGCAGACCGTAAAATTCCCGCTCGCCCAGTATCCGGTGCACCGGCTCGTGATTGAGCCGCCTGGCGATCGCTGCCCGCGCCGCTTCGACGCGATCCGGAGCTGCGACCTCCGCGCCGCGCGTCACGAGTTCCGTTGAAGAGAGATCGAGCAGGCCGCCAAGCAAAATACGCGCCTCGGTCGCTGGGTCATCGAGATCGACCTCGGTGAAGCGGGTCCGCATCTCCTGCAGAAGCTGCGCGACGGTCAGCCCGGCGCCGTCGCTCATGCCTGTTCCCCAAGCTGCGCCAGCTGGCTTGCCTGATAATCGGCAAGCAGCGCATCGACGACTTCGTCGATCTCGCCTTCCATCATGCGATCGAGCTTGTAGAGCGTCAGGTTGATGCGGTGATCGGTGACGCGCCCCTGCGGGAAATTATAGGTGCGGATACGCTCGGAACGGTCGCCGGACCCGACCTGGCTTTTGCGGTCGGCGGAGCGCTCGCTGTCGGCACGTTGGCGCTCCATGTCAAAAAGGCGCGAACGCAGCACCTGCATGGCCTTGGCGCGGTTCTGGTGCTGCGATTTCTCCGAGCTCGTCACCACGATGCCCGAGGGAATATGCGTGATGCGCACGGCCGAGTCCGTGGTGTTGACGTGCTGACCGCCGGCGCCGGAAGACCGCATCGTGTCGATGCGGATATCTTCCTGCCGGATTTCGATATCGATTTCCTCGGCTTCCGGCAGCACGGCAACGGTTGCCGCCGACGTATGGATGCGACCGCTCGCTTCGGTTTCCGGCACGCGTTGCACGCGATGGACGCCGGATTCGAATTTCAGCCGCGAAAACACGCCTTTGCCGCTGATCGTCGCGATGATTTCCTTGTACCCACCGGCTTCGCCATCGCTTGCCGACAGAATCTCGACCTTCCAGCCGTTGACCGCGGCAAAGCGCTCATACATGCGGAAGAGATCGCCGGCGAAAAGTGCTGCCTCCGAACCACCGGTGCCGGCACGAATTTCGAGGATCGCGCTCTTTTCGTCGGCAGCATCCTTCGGCAGCAGCAGGATCTGGATTTCCTTCTCCAGCGCCTCGATGCGCTCCTTCACCTCGGGCAGCTCCATTTCGGCAAGGTCGCGCATCTCCCGGTCGACGCCCTTGTCGGCAAGCATGGTTTCGAGGTCGGAAAGCTCGGCGATCGCCTTTTCATATTCGCGGATCTTGCCGACGACTGGCTGCAGTTCGGAATATTCGGAAGCAAGCTTCACATAGACGTCCGCCGACGGTCCGGCCGACATGCGCGCTTCGATCTCGCCGAAACGGCGTTCCAATTCGCGCATTTTTTCAATGGGAAGCTTCGCCACCCGTCACTCCAATTCTTCTTTATCGATGTTGCTATTTGTTGCGCATGATCATGTTCGAACGCCGCTTCGCACTTCGTCTGATCATGCGCTAAAGCGGAATATTGTGGCTTTCCGCGAAACGGACAAGGATGTCGCGCATGGAAGCCGTCGGATGCGTGTCGTTCAGCGCCTCTTCCATGGTCTCGGTCAGCGCTTTCAGGTCAAGGCCGAGCAGCATCGCCTTGACCGGCCCGATCGAGGCTGGCGACATCGATATCGAGCGGAAGCCGAGCCCCAGGAGGGCCATCGCCGAAATCGTCTTGCCGGCCAATTCGCCGCAAAGCGTCACCGGCGTCTTGTTTCGCTCGCCCGCACGTACGATGTCCCTCAGGATACGCAGGAACGGACGGCCGAGCGGATCGAACCTATCGGACACGCGGGCGTTGCCGCGATCGACTGCCATCGAGAACTGGAAGAGATCGTTCGAGCCGACCGAGACGAAATCGACCGCCGCCATCAGCTCGTCGAGCTGCCACAGCAACGCCGGCACTTCCAGCATGGCGCCGAACTGAAGCTTGCGCGGCAGTGCATGCCCGAAGCGCGACAGGTGCTGCACTTCCTTCTGAATGAGCTCGCGCACCGCCTCGATCTCGGAGACTTCCGTGACCATCGGCACCATCATCTTCAATTCGCCATCGGCCGCCGCCTTCAGCATGGCCCGCAGTTGCGTGCGCAGCAGGCCCGGCCGATCGAGCGACAAGCGGATGGCGCGCCAGCCGAGCGCCGGGTTTTCTTCCTCATGCGCGCGGAAGTAAGGCACGACCTTGTCGCCGCCGATATCAAGCGTGCGGAATGTCACGACGCGGTTGCCCGCCTGCTTCATGACATTGCGGTAGAATGCTTCCTGCTCGTCGGCCTTCGGCATCGTCGAGGCGATCATGAATTGCAGCTCGGTGCGGAAAAGGCCGATGCCCTCCGCGCCGGATTCGGCAAGCTGCGGCAGATCGACCAAAAGGCCGGCATTCATCAGCAGCGAAACGCGCTGCCCGTCCTTGGTGATCGGCTCGACGGAGCGCAATGCGCGGAACTGCTCCTGACGCCGGGCGCGGAAGCGCACCTTTTCTTCGTAGGAGCGCTGATGATCCGCCATCGGCCGCAGATGCACATGGCCACCGTCGCCGTCGATGATGACCGGATCGCCGTTTTCGGCGAGCGCCACGACACCCGCCGCCTGGCCAACGACCGGAATGCCCATGGCGCGCGCGACGATGACGACGTGGCTGGTGACAGCACCTTCCTCAAGGACGAGGCCGCGAATGTTGGTGCGGGGATAATCGAGCAGCTCGGCGGCACCCATCGCGCGCGCAAAAATCACCGCGTCGTTCGGAAAGCCCTCTCCCGTCGTCCGGCCAGTATAGCCGGTCAGCTGCCGTAACAACCGGTTCGCCAGATCCTCGAAATCATGCATGCGCTCACGCAGATAGGGATCGGTCAGACGCATCATCCGCGCCTTGGTGTCGCTCTGCACCTTCTCGACCGCGGCTTCCGCCGTCAGGCCGTTGCGAACCGCTTCTTCGAGCTTGCGGACCCAGCCCTGGTCATGCGCGAACATGCGGTAGGTTTCCAGCACCTCGCGATGCTCGCCCTCCATCGACACGTCGCGCCGCGACAGCATGTCGTCGATCGAGATGCGCAATGAACCCATCGCATCCGCGAGCCGACGAATTTCCTTCTCGCTGTCTTCGTTGAGAAGATTGGTGACGACGATGCGTGGCTCGTGCAGCACGACATAACCGAGGCCGATGCCTTCATTATAGGTATCGCCGTCGATGGTGACGGAGCGGGTGAGATCGAGCTCGAGGCCGGGCTTGGTGATCTTCTTGAGTTCGCCGGTGGCGATCATCTCGGCAAGCACCATTGCCGTCGTCTCGAGCGCTTCCAGCTCTTCGTCGCGATAGGTGCGGCTTGCCTTGTTCTGTACGACGAGAACGCCGAGCGAGCGGCCTGTCCGCAGGCTCGGTACGCCGAGGAAGGAATGGTAGATCTCTTCGCCGGTTTCCGGCAGGTAGCGGAAGGCCGGATGCGATTGCGCGTCGGAAAGATTGAGCGGCTGGGCGGAGGCGGCGATCGTGCCGACCAGGCCCTGCCCCATCTTCAATTGCGAAAGGTGGACGGCCTCCTTGTTCAGGCCTTCGGTGGCGTAGAGTTCGAGCACGCCGTCGGCGCGCAACACGTAGACCGAACAAACCTCGGCGACCATGTTGCTGGCGATCTGGCGGACGATCCGGTCAAGACGCTCCTGCGGCTCCAGCGGCTCCGCCATCAGTTCGCGCAGCCGCTTGAGCAGAACGCGTGGACCGCCGGAAAGGTCTCTCATTGCGTCTCTAGCTCCCGAAATCAAGAAATCACGCCAGTCTTACCCACCTCGGGGCGGGCCGAAACTATCCTCCGTCACGGTCCGTCGTCAGTAGTCCTGAATCAACTCTTATCGAGACCGTAGCAGGAATGCAAAGTCCTGACTGCCAGTTCCGCATATGGACCGTCGATCAGGATGGAAATCTTGATTTCTGACGTCGTAATAGCCTTGATGTTGATGCCTTTTTCGGCAAGTGCCCGGAAAGCGGACGCTGCAACGCCGGCGTGCGAACGCATGCCGATGCCGATGACCGAAACCTTGACGAGACCCGATTCGTTCTGGATGACGTCGTAGCCGATCTTTTCCTTGTTGTCGCCAAGGACGCGCAATGCCTTTTCCACGTCGCCCGACGGAACCGTGAAGGTCATGTCGGTCTTCGAACCATCCTCGGAAATGTTCTGGACGATCATGTCGACGTTGATATGGCTTTCGGCCAGCGGCCCGAAGATCGCGGCGGAAACGCCCGGCCGGTCGGCCAGACGGCGCAGCGAGATCTGAGCTTCATCCTTGGCGTAAGCGATGCCGGTGACTACTTCCTGTTCCACGATTTCTTCCTCGTCACAAATCAGCGTTCCGGGCGGGTTCAAGAGATCGCCCATGCCCGGAGCATCGGGATCTTCGAAAGAGGAGCGCACGAAGGTGCGAACCTTAAAGACCATTGCCAACTCGACCGAACGCACCTGCAGCACCTTGGCGCCGAGCGAAGCCATTTCCAGCATTTCTTCGAAAGCGATCTTTTTCAGGCGGCGCGCCTTCGGCTCGATGCGCGGGTCGGTCGTGTAGACGCCATCGACGTCGGTATAGATATCGCAGCGATCGGCCTTGACGGCTGCGGCGATCGCGACGGCCGAGGTGTCGGAACCGCCGCGGCCGAGCGTCGACAGGCGATTGTCGGGGCCAAGCCCCTGGAAGCCGGCGACGACAGCCACCTGGCCCTCGCCCATGCGGCGGATCATCTCGCCACCGTCGATTTCGAGGATGCGTGCCGCGCCATGGGCGTTATCGGTGCGGATCGGGATCTGCCAGCCCTGCCAGGAACGAGCGTTGATGCCCATCGCCTGCAGCGCGATCGCGAGCAGCCCGGAGGTGACCTGTTCGCCGGAGGCAACGACCGCATCATATTCGCGGGCATCATAGATCGAATGATCGGCGCCGGCGACTTTCGGCATGTTCTGCACCCAGCCGACCAGTTCGTTGGTCTTGCCTGACATGGCAGAAACGACGACCGCGACCTCATGGCCGGCATCGACTTCACGTTTCACATGGCGGGCGACATTCTTGATACGGTCCAAATCCGCGACGGAGGTCCCGCCGAATTTCATCACGATGCGTG
>JAGWJK010000237.1 GCA_028865845.1 Rhizobiaceae bacterium | reverse complement strand
TGAGGACGGCTTGAGGGCATTGGAAGATCACAAGATCGACGCCTATTTTGCCGATCGCGCGCTTCTGATCGGCATTGCAGGCCGCGCCCACAACCGTTCCGGCCTCGAATTCGGCAATCGCCTCTTCACGCACGAGCCCTATGCGATCGCGCTCAGACGAGATGACTCCACCTTCCGCCTTCTTGCGGATCGTGCGCTGACCGACTTCTATCAATCGGATGATTTTCCGAAATTGCTACAGACTTATTTCGGTGACGAGGCACCCGTCCTGCGCAGCGAAATTATGATGCAATCCATTCCGCAGTAATTCGCGAGAATCTCCGTCACCTTTTTGCAGCAGATGGCGAGGGCCGCCACGGCGAAGACGACGATTGCGCTTCATGCAAGAAACAGAGCCGATTTTTCAATTCTGAAATACAAACGAAATTTCATTCAAATGAAAATCGTGAGTCAGCGATATTATATCGTGCAAAGGACCCGACCGTCGAGCGATACGGATAGGTGTTCTAAGCCGGGAGAGAGAAATATTTCTGATCTGATAATAACTCGATATCGCTTTATTAAATTCGCGCCCGATGCCTGACCATGTGGTTTAAAAAAGAGCGATCTTTTTCCGTGCCTTGCTTCAGGCGGCGGTAAACGGAAAATTTTGCGACTTGGATTCTTTTCGAGCGCCACAAAATGCCATGGGGCAAGCGCCACGATAATTGCACCCAGTGAGTAAAACAGCTGTATTCGACCGCCATTAATCTTGTTTTTTAAGCCTAACAGCATATGCAACGTGACAAACAAACCCTTAATATCTAGGGATTATAAATATCGAATACCGGTACTTGTTCATATAGTCACTGAATAATAATGGAACATTGGCGGACATGCCGTTCACCGCAGCAGATCTCAACAGGAACGAACATTTTCTCGGCGCTATCCTGCGCATGGCGCATGAACTGATTGCGATCTATCGGGAAAACCCGCGGATCGCCGCCATCTTTGCCGCGCAGCAGAGATGGCTGCTGGCGCATGTCGGCTATGCCCTTCACATGGGTTATCCCGGCGATCCGACGCCAGCCCTTTATGTCGGCCGCTTCGTCGATTTCGCAGTCCGGCACAAGATTGCGAGCCGCAATACGGCTGCAGCGTTTCTGAAGGAAATGGAAGCCTATCGCTTCATACGGCCGATCGCGGGTTCGCCGGACCGCCGCATCATCCTGCTGGAGCCGACCGAATTGACGCAAGGCTACATGGCTCGCTGGATCCATACCCATCTCGGCGTCCTCGATATGCTCGATGGCGGCAGCCGGATGGATCAGATCGCCGCCAGTCCCAACCTTGCTCAACAAATGCAGCCGATCATTGCCAAGAAGATCATCGACAGCGAGAGCGTGCGCAATCCGGGCGTCACCTTCAGCCTGTTCAATTGGGCGACATCTGGCGGCGTCGTCATGGACTATCTGATCGCCCGGATCACAACGATCGACCACGCCTCCGATCGGATCCTCATCGGTCCGATCTCCTTCAAAGAAATCCAGGCTCAATTCATGATTTCCAGCGCCCATCTCAAGCGGTTGCTGAAGCAGGCGACCGAGCTTGGGAGCGTCGGTTGGGCCGGCGTGCCCGGAAAAAGCAGCTTCTGGCTCTCCCGGCAATTCGTCGCCGAATATTGGAACTATCAGGCCCAGAAGTTCGAGATTGTCGATGCTGTCGCTCACATGGTTCTCGATCAGCCCGGCCAAGCGAGCGAGGCTCGCGAAAACCTGCCGGCTCTCGCGATGTCGGCGTAGCCCACGCCGACATCTGTGCGGCATCCATGACGTGCAAAACAAAGATGGCTGATCGAGGCGGCGACGGCTCGGTATGCGCGCCCATCCGGCCCATGTGACTCCAGCCTCTCCGAAAGGATGGCGGGATAATCCCTTGACAAAATCGAGTTGAGGCACTGTCGTACGCTTCAACTGCTTGCTGCGACGATAGCTGATTTCGGGTTGCCGGACATGTCGTCGCGCTTCCGGAAATAGGCGTTTGATCTGGGGGATGCCCCGGCGAAACGGGAAATTGCGGAAATATCGCCGTCCCCCAATATGGATGGCTCAGGACATGCGAGGAATATGATGGCATTCCACATCGCATTGCAGTCAGAACTCCATAAGCGGCCGTCTTTGCGATGACCGAGAGCATGGCCACGATCCGCCCGATGGGTTTTGCTCGCCTTATGCGTCAGGAATGGTTTCTGGCCATCAGCATCCTGACCAGCCTGATCGTCTTCACCTTTGAAAATACGCTGTTCGAGCAGTTGTCCAATCCGATATGGCTCGCCATCGTCTTCTTCGTGTTGTTCGGGGCGGTCCTCGGATCGGCGCTGTCGGTGGTCCGCCATGCCGACCATCTGGCGGAAGAGCTTGGGGAACCCTACGGGACCTTGATCCTCACGCTTGCCATTACCTCCATCGAAGTCATGGCAATTTCTGCCGTGATGCTGCATGGCGCCAACAATCCGACGCTTGCTCGCGATACGCTTTTTGCCGTTGTCATGATCATTCTGAACGGCATGGTCGGACTATCGCTGCTGATGGGCGCCTGGCATCGGCCGGAGCAATCGCACAACATGCAAGGCGCCAATACCTATCTCGGGGTCATCGTGCCGTTGGCCACACTGAGCCTGGTGATGCCGAGCTTTCTCCACACCGTCGGCGGCCCGCACCCGTCCGCGCCGAGACAGATGATCCTCGGCGTCATATCGGTCGGCCTCTACGGCATCTTTTTGATGCTGCAAGCCGGGCGCCACCACCGCTACTTTGCTGAGGAAACCGAAACCACCACCTCGCATCGCAAGCATGCGGCTGCGCGCGGCCCGATACTGCTCCACACCGTATTGCTCTTCGCCTACATGATACCGGTGGTCTACCTCGTCGAACAACTGGCGCGGCCGATCGATTACGTGATCGAAACGCTGCAGGCGCCCGTCGCCTTCGGCGGGGTCGTCATGGCCGTATTGGTGGCGACGCCGGAAGCGATCAGCGCGGTGCGCGCCGCAGTCGCCAATCACCTGCAACGGTCGATCAACATCTTCCTCGGCTCCGTGCTCTCGACGATCGGCCTCACCGTGCCGGCGATGCTTGTCGTCAGCTATATTTTTGGACACCCCGTCGTTCTGGGCCTGCAGGGCAATGATCTCGTAATGCTGGTGCTGACGCTTGCCGTCAGCATCATCACTTTCTCCAGCGGTAGAACGCACGTCATGCAGGGCGCCGTTCACCTGGTCCTGTTCCTGGCTTACATACTGCTCATTTTTAAGCGATAGATTTGACGTTGTCCCGGTCCGGAGCCAAGCATTCATGACCATCGAGCTTCTGATCGCAAGATACGGCCTGCTGGCAGTTTTCCTCGGCGCCGCCATCGAAGGCGAGACCATGGTCATCCTCGGCGGCGTTTTTTCGCACCGTCACTTGATGAGCTACTGGAGTGCTGCGACCGCCGCCTGCGCCGGCTCTTTCCTGGCCGACCAAACGCTGTTCTTCCTTGGCCGCTACGCGCGCAACTATCCCCGTGTCCGGAAGATCATCGAAAAGCCGGCTTTCGCGCGTGTTACGCATCTGCTGGAGCGCTATCCGACCGGCTTCATCTTCGCATTTCGTTTCATCTACGGGTTGCGAACGATCAGTCCGACCGCCATCGGCATGTCGAACGTTTCGCCGATCAAATTCGTGGTGATCAATGCGGCCGCTGCCATGGTTTGGGGATTTCTGTTCACGGCGATCGGCTATCTGTTCGGGCAAAGCATCGAGCAGATGTTCGGTCGTCTTCCGCTCCATCGTCACGTCCTGATTGCGCTTGCCATCATCATCGTCGTGCTGCTTGCGATCGTGACGTTTCGAAAAAGCCGGCCTGCGTAAGCAGGCTCGGATTGCCTTATGGATGAACACTTTAATTGTAATTCGTTCCGCTCTTGCAATTTTTAGAAATGCTGCCTCATATTAGCGCCGCCTTCGATTTTTTTTGGCGCCGCGTAGCGCCGACAGGGCGCGCATGAAGACTGAACTCTGCCTCAGGGGGATATCAGGAATGCGGGGGGGAATTTCTCGAGGTGTGCAATTTTGCACCGTGCTTGTTTGCACCGCCTTTCTTCAGGCATGTGACGGCAGCGGCAATACCTATGTCGAACCGCCGCCACCTAAGGTGCGGGTGGCGCTGCCTCTTCAGCAACCGGTGACGGAATATTTCGAGCTCACGGGCAACACCGCCCCGTTCAATTCCGTCAACATAGAAGCACGCGTCCAGGGCTTCATCGAATCGATCGATTATCAGGACGGTACGATGGTGACCAGGGGCACACAGCTCTTCGGCATCCAGGACAATACCTATAAGGCGCAGGTCGACCAGGCGCAGGCGACACTTGCCTCGGCGCAGGCCTCCCAGGTCGGGGCCAACCAGGAATATCAACGACAGCTCAACCTCTCACGCCAGCAAGTGACGACCCAAACGGCGGTCGACAGTGCCAAGGCGACACTCGACCAGGCTAATGCCACGATCCTCAACGCCCAGGCCAGCCTCGAACTTGCGAAGATCAACCTCGGATACACCAAGGTGCTGGCGCCGTTCGACGGGACGATGACCTCCCATCTCGTCGATGTCGGCACGCTCGTCGGCGTGTCCGGCCCGACCATGCTTGCAACCATCGTGCAGACGGATCCGCTCTACACCAATTTCAGCGTCAGCGAGACGCAGGTGCTGATGATCAAGCAGTCGCTGGCTGCACAGGGGCGCACCTTCAAGCAAATCGACCTTCCGACCATTCCGATCGAGATCGGGCTGCAGGGTTCCACCGATTATCCGTTCAAAGGCCATCTCGACTATGTCGCGCCACAGGTTGATGCCTCAACCGGCACGCTGACCGTTCGCGGCGTGGTCGAGAACAAGGACCATCTTCTCCTTCCCGGCTATTTCGTCCGCGTGCGCGTTCCCGTCGGCCGCCAGGACAAGGCGTTGCTGGTGAGGGACGATGCGATCGGCACCAGCCAACAGGGCAGCTACGTACTCGTCCTCGGAAAGGACGATGTCATCGAGCAGAAGGTGGTGAAGACCGGACAGCGGGAAGGTCCGCTCCGGGTTATCGCCTCCGGACTGGACCCCGGCGACTGGGTCGTCACCGAAGGCATCCAGCAGGCCATTCCGGGCAGCAAGGTTGCACCGGAGAAGGTTTCCCTCGACGCCGTCGCTTCTACTGACAGTGCGCCGAAGACAGACGTGGTTCGGTCCGATGCGTCCAACGCGGCCGCATCGAAACCGGACACAGCCAAATCCAACACGCCATGAGCTCGCTCCGGCCTTCACACGCGCATATGAGGGGGACAGCATGATTTCGCGCTTCTTCATCGAGCGGCCGGTGCTCGCAAACGTCCTGGCGCTCGTCTTCGTTCTCATCGGCGCCGTCGCGCTGTTTCAATTACCGGTCGCACAATATCCGAACGTCGTTCCGCCGACGGTGCAGGTGACGACACGCTATCCGGGGGCCAGCGCCAAGACCCTCATCGATACCGTCGCCCTGCCGATCGAGCAGCAGGTCAACGGCGTGCAGAACATGCTCTACATGCAGTCGACAAGCGCGAGCGACGGCACCTATTCGCTGACGGTCACCTTCGCGATCGGCACCGATCCCGATCAGGCGCAGGTCCTCGTGCAGAACCGTGTCGCCATCGCTATGTCCTCGTTGCCGGAAGCCGTGCAGCTCCAAGGCGTGACGACGCAGAAAAAATCGACTTCGATTCTCGAATTCGTCAGCCTCACCTCGCCGGATGGTCGCTACGACAGCCTTTTCCTGTCGAACTATGGCGTCATCAACCTGCAGAACGAACTATCCCGTCTGCCGGGTGTCGGCAATGTGTCGGTGTTCGGAGCCGGCCAATATGCCATGCGCATATGGATGAATCCCGAACTCCTCCAATCGCGTGGGCTGACGCCGCAGGACGTCATCAATGTCGTGCAGCAGCAGAGCCAGGAAGTGACGGCAGGGCAGATTGGCATACCGCCGGTGCCTCCCGGCCAGGATTTTCAGTATACGCTCAACGTCAACGGACGGCTGAATGAGGCGGCCGACTACGAGAACATCATCGTCAAGGTCGACAACCAGAATGGCGGACGCATAACCCGGGTTCGCGACATCGGCCGGGTCGAGCTTGGCGCCCAGACCTATAGCCAGTCCTTCTCGCAGAACGGCCATCCTGCCGCCGGCATCGGCATCTTCCAGTTGCCGGAAGCAAACGCCATCACCGTCGCACAGAATGTCGCGACGAAGATGGCCGAACTTTCCAAGAGCTTCCCGCCCGGCCTGACCTACGAGGTGCCGTTCAACACCACCAAGTTCGTGACAGCCTCGATCAACGAGGTCTATGTGACGCTGTTCGAAGCCGGCGTGCTGGTGCTGGTCGTCATTCTGGTGTTCCTGCAGGATTGGCGCGCCATGCTCGTGCCGGCAACGACCGTGCCGGTGACGATCATCGGCGCCTTCGCCGCCATGGCGGCGCTCGGCTTTACCGTCAACCTCTCGACGCTGTTTGCCATCGTTCTTGCGATCGGCATCGTCGTCGACGACGCGATCGTCATCGTCGAGGGTGTCGCCCGCCATATCGAGCGGGGAATGTCCGGTAGGGACGCCGCCGAAAAGGCCATGGACGAGCTGTTCGGGCCGGTCATCGGCATCACGCTCGTCTTGATGGCCGTATTCATCCCGGCAGCCTTCCTTCCGGGGCTCACCGGGCAACTCTACAAGCAATTCGCCCTCGTCATCGCCGCGACC
>JAGWJK010000236.1 GCA_028865845.1 Rhizobiaceae bacterium | reverse complement strand
GCCGAACACGAAGCCGAGCGCACCGCGGAAGCGGCAAATCTGCAGAGAGCCGTGGAAGCCCTCGGCGATGGTCTCAAGCGTCTTGCCGACGGCGACCTCGTCACGGGCATCAACACGCCCTTCGTCGCGCATCTCGACCAGCTGCGCCAGGATTACAACAACTCGCTGACGAAGCTGAACGAAGCCATGCAGGCCGTCGGCTCCAATGCACGCGCCATCAATGCCGGCGCCAACGAGATCCGCGGCTCTGCCGACGAACTCTCCAAGCGCACGGAACAGCAGGCAGCCTCGGTCGAAGAAACGGCTGCAGCGCTCGAACAGATCACCACGACGGTCAAGGACGCTTCCAAGCGCGCCGAGGAAGCAAGCCAGCTCGTCGCTCATACCCGTGCCGGCGCAGAACGCTCCGGCGAGATCGTCCGCAACGCGGTCAGCGCCATGGAGCAGATCGAAAAGTCGTCGGCCGAGATCGGCAACATCATCGGCGTCATCGACGATATCGCCTTCCAGACCAACCTGCTGGCCCTGAACGCCGGCGTCGAAGCCGCCCGCGCAGGTGAAGCCGGCAAGGGCTTTGCGGTCGTCGCGCAGGAAGTGCGCGAACTGGCGCAGCGCTCCGCCAATGCGGCGAAGGAGATCAAGTCGCTGATCACTGCGTCGAGCACCCATGTGCAGACCGGCGTCAACCTCGTCGGCGAGACCGGCAAGGCACTCGACGCCATCGTCTCCGAAGTGCAGGAAATCAACCGGCATGTCCATGCGATCGCCGAAGCCTCGCGCGAGCAATCGGCCGGCCTTCAGGAGATCAACACCGCGGTCAACGCCATGGATCACGGCACCCAGCAGAACGCCGCAATGGTCGAAGAAAGCACCGCGGCCAGCCACAGCCTTGCCAGCGAAGCGGCAGCCCTCAGCGCCCTTCTCGGCCAGTTCCGCATGACGGGCACCGACGGCGGCGGCTTTGCCTCGACGTCATCCTCGAGCTACACGCCGCGCGTCAGCAGCCGGCCGGCGCCGCGCCCGGCACCTGCTCCGGTCCGCGCCGTCGAGGGCAGCAAGGCACGGCCTGCGCCGTCGCCCGCCCGCGCGCTCGGTCAGAAGCTGAAAAACGCATTCGGCGGCACAAGCCAGCAGGCAGCAGCGGCTCCTGCAAAGGAAGCGGACTGGACCGAGTTCTGAGCGGCATCGCCGCCGATTAAGGATCAGGTTTGAAAAGGAAAAAGGCGGAGCGCGTTCATCGCGCTCCGCCTTTTCTCTTGGATGGGAATTACCGATCGGCGATCCGCTTCGGCAGCTGCAGCAGCTTGGCGGCCTTTGCCCCCGCCGGCTCTCCCCGCCGCTTGATCAGCCTTGCGGGAACGCCGGTATAGACACCATAGGGCTCGGTGCGGCCCTTCACGACCGCGTTGGCGCCGATGACGCAGCCTTTGGCGATATGGGACCCGCCCAATATCTTCGCCCCGGCGCCGATCCAGACGTCATCCTCGATGACGACGGGTTTCTTCGTAACGCCCTGCATGCGGATCGGCTGATCCGGATCGTCGAAATTATGGTCGAACGACACGACCATGGCATGGCCGGCGATACGCACGTCATTGCCGATGGTGATGCCGCCTCGTCCGAGGAGGATGGCATAGTCGTTGAGGGAGACGTTGCGGCCGATATCGATGCTGCCGCGCTGGGCATCGATGACGATGCCGTTGCGAAGAAAGGCCTTCTCGCCGATGCTGACGCTGCCGTCTTTCCAGATGATGGTTGCGCCGCGCGGCACGCGTGTACGACGGGAAATCGTGAGGACGCCGCGCGTGAAGAGCGCCTTCAATCGGTAAAACAAAGCAACATTGAGCATCGAGATTCATTCCTGTTGGAACGGCGTTCTGTCACCGATCTCTGGCAGGAACCTGAAGAAAGGATGGTTTCTTTGCGGCGACATGTAACTGTGCCGCCGCAGAGCGTCCATATGGTGCCTGCCTTCACAAGCTTCAAGCGCGTGACGACCCGGTCATCAGGCCCGTGACCAGCGCCACGACGCCGAAGGCGGCCGCCGCGGCACAGACGGCAGTCCATCCGCCCCAGTTCCAGGCGGTGCCCGCCAAGGCCGAGCCGAGTGCGCCACCGAGAAAGAAAATGCCGACGAACAATCCGTTGATGCGACCGCGCGCCTCCGGCTGCAGCAGGTTGATCGCTCGGCGACCCAGAGTCTGGTCGCCGGTTATGCCGACATCCAGCAGGACGGCGCTGGCGCCGAGCAGGATCAGGGCGACGACGGAGTGATCACCTTGCGCGGTGCCTGCCCATGCCGCCAAAGCCATGGCGCCGAGGGTGATCAGATTCGATACTGTGGTCGCCACCCGCGTCCAGCCGCGATCGCCCAGGCGTCCGAAGATCGAGGTCGAGGCGGCACCGCCGGCGCCGACCAGCGCGAAAAGAGCGATGCCCGCCTGATCGAGCGAGAAAGGCGATTGCGCCAGCCGCAAAGCGACCGCTGTCCAGAAGAGGCTGAAGCTCGCCATGGCAAGGGCGGCGGTAAAGGCACGCACCCGCAAGACAGGCTCGTCGCGCAACAGATGCCAGAGCGAGGCGATGAGAGCGGGATAGCTCGTATGCGCCAGCGGCTTTCTCTCTGGGAGACGCAGGGCAAGGACTGCGGTCAGCAGCGCCAGCGCGGCAGCACTGATGGCATAGAAGCTGCGCCAGCCCCAGAAATCGGCCACAAGGCTCGCCAGCGGCCGCGACAGCAGAATACCGACCATGAGGCCGCTCATGACATTGCCGATCACGCGGCCGCGATGTTCGGGCGGCGTCATCGCCGCTGCGATCGGCACCAGGATCTGGATGGCGGAACAGGCCGCACCAAGCAGAAACAGAAAGATGAGCAGGCTCCAGCCCGTCGGCGCGAAAGCCGCGGCGACGGCCATGACCAGGGCCGAAACCAGCATGCGCAACACCAGCCGGCGGTTTTCCAGGAGATCGGCGAGCGGCACGAGAAAGAAAAGTCCGGCGGCATAGCCGAGCAACGACGCCATGGCGACCAGGCCGGCTCCGCTTTCGGAGAAGCCGAGCGACGGGCCGATGATGCCGACCAGCGTCTGCGGTGCAAAAAGGTTCATGATGATGATGCCGGTCGCGGTCGCAAAAAGCACGACCGAGGGAGCGGCAACAGCCTCGGCCGCCTCTTCGTCCGGCTCCGGGGCAATGCGTTCAGGAACGGGTGACATGGGCTCTCCAATAAATTTTGATAATATTGATGGTCATGTTTATAGTTTTGACGCATAATGCGACAAGTGAAATGAATTGATAATGATTATGCGAGTCTGTCATGAACATCCATGATCTCGAAGCCTTCGTAGCGGTCGTCGAAACCGGCTCGATCGTTTCCGCCTCGGCGCGGATCAACCTGACGCAACCGGGGATCACCCGGCGCATCCAGAACCTGGAGGACAGCCTCGGCATCGCCCTGCTCGACCGGCAATCGAAGCCGCTGCGGCCGACGCCCGCCGGGCGGCAGGCCTATGAGCATGGGCGCCGCGTCCTGCGTTCTCTCGACGATCTGAAAGCCGGCGTCTCGCCTGACGGCGCGATCACCGGCGAGTTTCGCCTGGGTGTCATGCCTTACCTTTCGGAGGCGGCGCTCTCCCAGCCCCTCGACCGGCTGCACAGCGAGTTTCCCGATCTTACCCTTCGCATCGTTTCCGGATGGTCGCCGCATCTCGTCGAGCAGGTCGCCCATAGCCAGCTCGACGCTGCCGCCGTCTGTCTTGCCGACGGCACCGTCCCGCCGGAAGAAGTGAGCGGGGAAAATCTCGGCTCTTACGACGTGCTGCTGGTCGCTGCCCCTTCGCTCGGCGTTCCACGAACGCCGAAGCTTACCGAACTTTCGCGCTTTCCCTGGGTGATGAACCAGAGCGGCTGCGGTTTCCGCTCCTTCATTCAACATCGCTTCGAAGCGGAGCGCCTGCCGTTTCAGATCGGTGTCGAGGCACTGAGCTCGGATCTCAGAATGTCGCTGGTCGCACGCGGCCTTGGCGTCGGCATCATCACGCCGGCGGGGCTGGCGGGCAGCCATTGGCGCGATGCCGTGGAGATCATCGATACGCCGGATTTTCGCCCCAGGGTCACCTCCTGGATGCTGCATCGCCCGCCGGACGGTCGCCTCGCCCGCCCCATCTCCGTCTTCAGCCAGGCGCTGCGCGAGGTCCTCAAATCGACCTTTCAGCTTCCGGCCTGACGCGATCATCACAAGACCGCTTGACATCAGGCGCAAACCGGAACATTTGTAGAACAAATGAGGTGAACGCCATGTCAAACGCCGAGAAGTTCATTATCCTGCCCTATCGCATGAACCGCGGAAACCTCGTTCCCGGCGAAATGCGCCAGGCGTCGAGCGGACCCTCGGCGGAAAAGATCGCGCTCGCCATGGCCGCCCGCTTCGTCGGCGTCGCCGCCTATGCCGTCATGGTCGACGAAGAAACCGGCGACATGTCATCACCGCGGCTGCTCGCCAAGCACGGCGAGATCGCCGATCTCAACGCGGCGTGAGAAGCGCGCTGTTTTCGTTTCTTGCCGTATATCATCGGTGAACGAGCATGAGCCACCGTCAGCCACGCTCGTAAGATGCAAAAATCGTCGAGAAGATGGAGCGGGTGAAGGGAATCGAACCCTCGTATTCAGCTTGGGAAGCTGCTGCTCTACCATTGAGCTACACCCGCCTTCGACGCTCAGACTTCCAACAGTTGCCCGTCGCTGTCAAGGCGGAAAGAATTCGGCCTACAGCCGGAAATGCTTCGACAGTTTCAGGCCCTGTGCCTGATAGTTCGAACCGAGGCCCGAGCCGTAGAGGCTTGCCGGCTGTTCCAGCATGTGTTCGTAAACCAGGCGACCGACGATCTGGCCGTCCTCGAGGATGAACGGCACTTCGTGGCTGCGCACTTCGAGCACGGCGCGGCTGCCGCGGCCGCCGGCCGGCGCATGGCCGAAGCCGGGGTCGAAGAAGCCGGCATAATGCACGCGGAATTCGCCGACCAGCGGATCGAAGGGCGTCATCTCGGCGGCATAGTGCGGCGGCACGTGCACGGCTTCGCGCGACACGAGGATGTAGAACTCGTCGGGATCGAGGATCAGATCGGTGCGGCCACGGCTATAGAGCGGCTCCCAGAAATCGAAGATATCGTGCTGCGCCTTCTTATCGACGTCGACGACCGCGGTGTGGTGCTTGCCGCGATAGCCGATCAGGCCCTGCTTGTCGCCGGCAAGATCGATCGACAGCGCGATGCCGCCGCCGGTGACGTTCGGCTGCTTGCTGGCAACCAGCGTCTCGGTCGCATGCAGCGCCATGAGTTCCGGCTCGGTGAGCAGGGCTTGGCCGACGCGGAAACGGATCTGCGACAGCCGCGAACCGCGGCGCACGACGATCGGAAAGGTCCGCGGGCTGATTTCGAGATAAAGAGGACCAGAATAGCCTGCCGGGATCTTGTCGAACTCCTGCGCCCGGTCGGTGATGACGCGCGTGAAGATATCGAGGCGGCCGGTCGAGCTTTTCGGATTGGCGGAGGCGGACATGTCGGCCGGCAGATCGAGGCGTTCCATCAGCGGCACGATATAGACGCAGCCTGTTTCCAGCACCGCGCCTTCCGAGAGGTCGATGACGTGTAGCTTCAGCCGGTCGAGCTTGTCGGAGACGAGATGCGACGGACCCGGCATGAAGCTCGCCCGGACCCGAAACGCCTTGCCTCCCAGCCGGAGGTCAAGGCTTGCCGGCTGGATCTGATCGACGTCCAGATCCTTCTCGCTTGCGAGCCGTCCTGCATCGAAGAGGGCTTGAATGGCGCGATCCGCCAAGATTCCTGTTTCGCGAGCCATCATGTCTCTTCCCTGAAGCGCAGGCCGGCGGATCGAAATCGACGGACCGTATCATGCGCAACTTCAAAATTTCACAGCGTTAGAAGCCTATCCGGATAACATGTCCAAAAGGCCGCGCGGCACTCTATTTTGCCGCAGACAAAACCAAACTCAGGGAATTGACGCAAGCGGTCAACGGCAGTATTGCAACTTATCCCGTGGTGATTTGGCCGGTCGGCTTGCAGCCACGTTAAACAAATGGCTAAAAAGACCGGGTGAAACCGGTCTGCTTTTGCGACCGGTTTTTTTGTTTTTGAAAGTGGTGATGGCATGAGCAAGACTTGGCGCCCCGCAACGCAACTCATTCACGGCGGAACGCTCCGCTCGCAGTTCGGCGAAACCTCCGAAGCAATCTATCTGACCCAGGGCTTCGTTTACGACACGTCGGAAGCGGCGGAAGCCCGCTTCAAGGGCGAGACCGACGGTTTCATCTATGCGCGCTACGGCAGCCCGACCAACGACATGTTCGAGAAGCGCATGTGCGCGCTTGAAGGTGCTGAAGACGCTCGCGCCACCGCATCCGGGATGGCCGCCGTTACCGCCGCCATCCTCTGCCAGCTGAAGGCCGGCGACCATATCGTCGCGGCCCGCGCGCTCTTCGGTTCCTGCCGCTGGGTCGTCGAGACCCTGGCGCCGAGATACGGCATCGAATGCACGCTGGTAGACGGTCGCTTCATCGAAAACTGGGAAAAGGCGATCAAGCCGAACACCAAGGTCTTTTTCCTCGAAAGCCCGACAAACCCGACGCTGGAAGTGGTCGACATCGCCGCCGTCGCCAAGCTCGCCAACCTGATCGACGCCAAGGTCGTGGTCGACAACGTCTTTGCGACGCCACTTTTCCAGAAGCCGCTGGAACTCGGCGCCCACATCGTCGTCTACTCCGCGACCAAGCATAT